>NZ_JBFAAH010000006.1:0-212634 GCF_040639635.1 Promicromonospora sp. NPDC023805
ACCCCCGCCGCCCCCCGCCCCCACTCGCCACCCTGCGCCCGGGGCCAACAATACACTGTGTAATATTGTCCTGTGCGCCCCCCCCCCCCCCCCCCCACCACCTGACCTCTTACCGACCTTTCACCAGCTTCCCAGCACGTGCGTCAGGTGCCGCCCGGACCCGGGCCTGCACCGACGAACCCGGCAGCGGCGGTCGGGTTGCCGATCCCGGTGCCCTCGACCGTGGCCCCCGCCGTCCGGCTGGAGAGCAGCCTCGCGAGTCGGTGCGCCACGACGGTGAGCAGCCAGTTGATCACGATGAACACGATCGCCACGACGACCAGCGCCTGTAGCGGGTTCTGCTCCTTGGACGAGAGGATCTGGGCGGACCGGAGCAGCTCGGAGTACAGGATGAACTGACCGAGCGCCGAGTCCTTGAGCACGACCACGAGCTGCGACACCATCGCAGGGAGCATGGCGACCAGAGCCTGCGGAAGCTGGACCGAGCGGAGCGTCTGCCCGCGAGTCAGACCGATCGCCAGACCTGCCTCGCCCTGCCCCTTCGGAAGGTTCCCGACTCCGGCCCGGACCAGCTCCGCGATGACGGAGCCGTTGTACAGGACGAGGGCGACCACTACTGCGGCGAACGGCCGGTCGACGATCCACTGCGCCTGTGCCGAGAAGAACATGTAGAAGAAGATCATCATCAGCAGTACAGGCACCGCGCGGAAGAACTCCACGACCACACCGGATATCCACCGGACCGCACGGTTGTGCGACAGGCGCCCGATGCCGAAGACGATGCCGAACACGACGGCGCCCACCGTGGCGAACAGCGCTGAGCGCAGCGTGTTCTGCAGGCCTGGCAGATAGTAGAACTGCCAGGCCTCGGCGGAGACTGCGTTCTGCCAGAGCGACGGCTCGAACTGGCCCTTGGCGGCCAGTACCGAGGCCAACCAGCCCAGCCCGGCGAGGACCGCCAGGGCGGCGACGACGTTACCGACGACGGACACGGCCCGACCACGAGGGCCCGGGGCATCGAAGAGGACGGAGGCGCTCATCGCTTCACCGCCAGTCGACTCGACAGCCAGGTAGTGCCCACACCGATCGGGATCACCAGGATCACGTAGCCGATGGCAAAGGTCAGGAAGATCGCGACCATGAGGTCGGGTCGGAACTCGATCATGGTCCTCATCTGCGACGACGTCTCGGTGGCGACCGAGGCCGCAGCGGCGACGGTCGAGTTCTTCAGGAGCGCGATGAGTGTGTTGCCGAGCGGTGCGATGGCCCCACGGAACGCCTGCGGGAAGATCACCAGGCCCGCCGCCGGCAAGAACGACAGCCCGATGGCACGCGCGGCCTCGGCCTGACCTACCGGCACCGTGTTCACCCCGGACCGGATGGCCTCGCAGACGAACGCCGCGTGATAGACCGACAGGCCGATCACCGCGAACCAGAAGAACGTGGTCGCGAGGTCGTCCGACAGCGTGACCCCGAGCTGCGAGAACACCACCAGGTACATGAACGTGAGGATGATCGTCAGCGGCGTGTTCCGGAAGACGGTCACGTAGGCGGTGCCGGCCCACTGGAGCGATGCGATCGGTGAGATGCGCATCAGCGCGAGCACGGTGCCGAGGAGCAGGGACAGGATTGCGGCCCAGAACGTGAGCTGGATGTTGACCAGGAACGCGCCAGGGACGTCGTACCGGTCGAAGAGCTCGGCGAACCCGGCGAGGAAGTCGTCCACGGTCACCTTTCAGGAGGAATGGTCAAGGGCGTCGCGGCACCGGTCGGCGACGCCGGACGTGCCCGACGCCAGATCGGCGGTCGCCTGGAGAGGCGGCCGGTCCGGCGTCGGGCACGGAGATCAGAGGGTGGTCAGCAGATCAGGCGCAGGCGTCCGGCTCCGGCGGGTTGAGCTCCGCGTTCGCGGTGTAGTCGGCGCCCTCGGTGTTGGAGGCCACCAGCTCTTCCCAGGTGCCGTCCTCGATCATCTTCGTGATCGCGGCGTTGACCTCTTCGCAGGTGTCCGTGCTGCCGTCGGGCAGGCCCACGCCGTAGCGCTCCTCGGAGAAGGGCGCGCCGACTACCTTGAACTTGCCGGCGTTCTGCTCGGTCGCGGCCAGGCCGGCGAGGATGATGTCGTCAGTAGTGACGGCGTCGACAGCGCCGGAGGCGAGGGCGGTGGCACAGTCGGCGTAGCCGGGGCGCTCCACGAGCTGCACGCCCTCGGCGTAGTCGTTCTTGATGTTCTCCGCCGAGGTCGATCCGGTGACCGAGCAGAGGTTCTTGCCCTCGAGGTCCTCCGGGCCGGTGATGTCCGTGTTGTCGGCGGCGACCAGCAGGTCCTGCCCGGCGACGAAGTAGGGGCCGGCGAAGTCGATGAGGTCCTTGCGCTCGTCGTTGATCGAGTAGGTGGCGAAGATCATGTCCACCTCGTCGTTCTGCAGCGCCGTCTCGCGGTTGGCCGAGATGGTCTCGACCCACTCGATCTGGTCCTCGGAGTAGCCAAGCTCGTTCGCGACGTAGCGGGCGACGTCCGTGTCGAAGCCCGTGAACGTGTCGCCGTCCTGTAGGCCAAGGCCCGGCTGGTCGTACTTGATGCCGATGCGGATGGTGTCGCCGCCGCCGGCACCGCCGTCAGTGGCGCCATCGGTCGGCTCGCCGCCGACCTCGGCGCCGCCACAGGCGGAGAGAGTGAGAGTGGTCGCTGCCGCCATTGCCAGCAGCCCCATGGTGTGCTTGCGCATGATTCCCCTTCGGTAAGTACGGGATCCGGTACCGGAACCCTTGGCTTGGGATCAGTCAATAAAGTTCAGTGGGTAAGGATCTTGGAGAGGAAGTCGCGGGCACGCTCGCTCTTGGGCGCCGTGAAGAACTCCTCGGGGGGAGCCTCCTCGACGATCTGGCCGTCCGCCATGAAAACCACGCGGTGCGCCGCCTTGCGGGCGAAGCCCATCTCGTGCGTGACGACGATCATGGTCATGCCCTCCTGGGCGAGCGACACCATGACGTCGAGGACCTCGTTGACCATCTCGGGGTCGAGCGCGGAGGTCGGCTCGTCGAACAGCATGACCTTCGGCTTCATCGCCAGGGCCCGGGCGATGGCCACGCGCTGCTGCTGCCCGCCCGAGAGCTGCGCGGGCATCTTGCGCGCCTGGTTGCCCACGCCCACCCGCTCCAGCAGAGTCATGGCCTCGGCCTCGGCGTCCTTCTTCGACAGGCCGCGCACCTTGCGCGGGCCGAGCGTCACGTTGTCGAGCACGGTCTTGTGCGCGAACAGGTTGAACGACTGGAAGACCATGCCGACCTCGGCGCGCAGCTGCGCGAGGGCCTTGCCCTCCTCGGGCAGGTTCTTGCCGTCGACGGAGATGGTGCCGTCGTCGATGGTCTCGAGGCGGTTGATCGCTCGGCACAACGTCGACTTGCCGGACCCGGACGGGCCGATCACGACCAGCACCTCGCCCTTGCGGACGGTGAGGTCGATGTCCTGCAAGACGTGCAGCGCACCGAAGTGCTTGTTGACGTGCGTCAGCTCTACGAGGGGCGCCCCGAGGACGCGGTCCGACGTCGGAGCGTCCACGGTCTCGTCGGCCGCCGGTTGGCCGGTGGTCGGGGTGCTCTGGTCCATCCCTTGAACCTAACGATCCGATGTTTCAAGGACCAAGTCGACGGGTCATCGGGGCACAACGTTTCGGTAACAGATGCCCGCTATGAGGTTGAAAGACCCCTGTTCGGCGCGACTCGACAGGGGTCGTAAAATTGACGGGATGTCCACGACCGCCCTCACCCCAGCCCTGCCCGACGCCGCCGCGACCGACCGCTGGACCGATCCAGCCGTCCACGACGAGGTTCCGGAGCAGCCGCAGCGCACCTATATGGTGCGCACGCTGGGCTGCCAGATGAACGTGCACGACTCCGAGCACATGGCCGGGATGCTCGAGGAAGCGGGCTACACCCGCGCGTCCAGCCAGGACGAGGCCGCGAACGCCGCCGACGTCGTGGTGATCAACACGTGCGCGGTGCGCGAGAACGCCGCCAACAAGCTGTACGGGAACCTCGGCCAGCTCGCGAGCATCAAGGCCGCCAGGCCGGGCATGCAGATCGCCGTCGGCGGGTGCCTGGCCCAGAAGGACCGCGGGGACATCGTGGCGAAGGCGCCGTGGGTCGACGTCGTCTTCGGCACCCACAACCTCGACGCCCTGCCGGTGCTGCTGGAGCGCGCCCGGCACAACGAGTCGGCGCAGGTCGAGATCGCGGAGTCGCTGCAGGTCTTCCCGTCCACGCTGCCGACCAGGCGCGAGTCGGTCTACGCCGGCTGGGTGAGCATCTCGGTGGGCTGCAACAACACGTGCACGTTCTGCATAGTGCCGCACCTGCGCGGCAAGGAGCGCGACCGCCGGCCGGGGGAGATCCTGGCCGAGGTCGAGGCCCTCGTCGCGGCGGGCGCCATCGAGGTGACGCTGCTGGGCCAGAACGTGAACAGCTACGGCGTCGAGTTCGGCGACCGCGGCGCGTTCGCCAAGCTGCTGCGCGCCTGCGGCCGGATCGAGGGTCTGGAGCGGGTCCGGTTCACGTCCCCGCACCCCGCCGCGTTCACGGACGACGTCATCGCCGCCATGGCCGAGACGCCCAACGTGATGCCACAGCTGCACATGCCGCTGCAGTCCGGCTCCGACCGGATCCTGCGCGCGATGCGCCGTTCCTACCGCTCGGAGAAGTTCCTCGGCATCCTCGACCGCGTCCGCGCCGTCATGCCCGACGCCTCGATCACCACCGACATCATCGTGGGCTTCCCGGGCGAGACCGAGGAGGACTTCGCCGAGACGCTGCGCGTCGTCGAGGCCTCGCGGTTCAGCTCCGCGTTCAGCTTCCAGTACTCGCCGCGCCCTGGAACGCCCGCGGCGACCATGGACGGCCAGCTGCCCAAGGAGGTCGTGCAGGAGCGGTTCGAGCGCCTGCTCGCCCTGCAGGACCGCGTCGGCGGCGAAGAGGCCGCGAAGCAGGTCGGTCGCACGCTCGAGGTGCTCGTCGCCGAGGACTCCGGCCGCAAGGGCGGCGAGCGGCACCGCTTGTCGGGCCGCGCCGAGGACAACCGCCTGGTGCACTTCGCCCTGCCCCAGCCCGACGCGCTGGCCAGGACGGGCGCCTACGTCGCCGACACCGACCTCACACAGGCACCGGCGAGCCTGGACGACCCTCGCCTCGCCGACGTCGTGCCCGAGGGGCTGCCGCGGCCCGGCGACATGGTGACCGTGACCGTGACGAAGGCCGCCCCGCACCACCTGCTGGCGGACTCTGCGCTCACCGACGGTCTGCCGGTGCGGCGGACCCGCTCGGGTGACGCCTGGGCGGCGCGGGAGAAGGCACGGCTCGGCGGGGGCGAGGACACGCACTCGCACGGCACGTCCGCGCCGTCCGGCGCCGTCTCCCTGGGCCTGCCGACACTGCGTCGCTGACGCAGCGCGGCGCCGGCCCCGCGCTGCGGGAGTCGGCGCCGCGAGGATCAGCTGTCCTGCGAGCCTCGCTCCAGATGGCGGACCCTGGCCCGCTGCCCCAGCGCGACTGGCAGGCAGCACCCGCCGACGACGACGAAGAGGGCCGGCCGCAATCCTTCCAGGATCGTCCAGCCGATGGGGTTGGAGACCAGGCCGGCGGTGGTGGGTGCTGCCTACTTCCCGTCCGACGACGACTCGTCCGGCTTCTCGTCCGACGGCGGGGCCAGCGAGGCCACCGTCGAGAAGAACTGGCTGGCCGTGACCAGGCCGCACGACACGGTCTGGGCGAGCTGCTCTTCGGTGGCGCCGTGCTCGAAGTCCACCGACACCTCGGCGTACAGCGCGAGGCCCGAGGACTCCTCGCGCGTGTAGACCTTCGGCCAGATGCGCTCGCGGTTCCAGTCGTTGGCGGCCTGGAGCACGGCGAGGCGCGCCCCCGCGGGCAGCGTGCCCGCCCAGCGGCCGCGCACCTGCAGGATCTCGTCGTGCTCGCCGAGCAGCAGGAACCAGAACCGGTTGCCGTCCCAGGTGCCCGTGACGTCGCCGTCGTCGTCGATGCGGAACCGGTAGCCGCGCCGCGAGAGATCGTCGCCGACACGCTGCGTGCTCAGCGGCCGGGGCTTCTCGACCTGGCTGTTGGTGATGGTCCGGACCTGCGCGCCGGAGGACCGCCGCGCGGCCGGCGGACGCGGGTTCAGCAGACGTGCGAGCCAGCGGCCCGCGCCGCGTCCGCCCCCGCCGATGGGCGGGCTCATGGTGCGGACCTCAGCGGATCGGGGAACGTCTCGTCGAGATGCTCGAAGAACATGGAGCCGGTGGTCAGCCCGCACTGCAGGAGCTGGTCCAGCTGGTCCTCGGTGACGCCGTGCTCCAGGTCGACCGTGACCTCGGTGTAGACGAGCACCGCCCCGTTGTCACGGACCCGGACGTACGTCTTGGGCCAGATGCGCTCGGCGTTCCACTCGTTGCAGAGCTCGAGGATCTCCTCGAGCCGCTCGATGGTCAGGTCCCGGTGCCACTGCCCGCGCACCTGGAGCACCTCGGAGCTCTCGCCGACCATCAGGAAGTAGAACAGCCAGCCGTGCCACAGCCCGCCGACGTCGCCCTCCGAGTCCACGAAGTAGCTGAACCCGTTCTCACCCAGCCACTCGACGACGCGGTCGCGCGTCAACGGCTCAGGGATGGACGACGGATCGTCGAGACCGCCCGTCAGCTCCCGGAGCAGAACCCCTTCGACCTGGGCCCTTAGCTCGTCGTCGTCGAGTTCCCTGGGCTCGGGCTGTTGCGGGCCGGTGGCCGCACGGTCGCCGTCGCCCGCCGTGTTACGGCGTCGTGACCCGAAGAACCTCACCTGCCCACAGTACCCGCCCGACCCCTTCTCTCGCTGCGTCGGACACGTGGGAAATGGGGTGGAATCGTCCAGAAGCTTGTGCGCGCGGCCGGATCGGCGCGGGCCGTGTAGTTTCGTGGATCGTGCGAGCCGTGATCCTGCCTGCGACCCCGTTGCTCGTCCCGGGGCTCGCTCCCGGCCTGAGGGCGGACCCCCTCATGGCGGTGCGCGGCGCGGTCCGGGCCGCCCTCGCGGAGCTCGTCGCGGGTGGTCGGCTGCCACTGGTCCTTGCGCACGGACCCGCGCTCCGGCACGGACGGATGCGCCCGTCGCTCGCGGGAGCCGGTATCGGCGACCGCTGGTTACCCGACCCGTCGGCTGCCGCGTCCTGGGCGGACGGCGCCCCCGCGGGCACCGGCGCGTCCGTCGCGCTGCTGGCGCTCGCGGACGTGCTGGGAGACCGGGCCACCGACGTCGAGACGCTGGAGGTCCCGGCCGACGGCACGTCGCTCGACGGCGGCGGCGTTGCCGACCTGCTGCGCGGTGCGACCGGCCTGGTCGTCGCGGGCGGGGGAGCGCCCGGCGGGGTGGACGACGGTCCCGACGCACTCACCGACGGGATCCGGGCGGCGCTGCGCGCGGCCGGAGCCGACGCCTGGCGCGTCGACGTCCAGGTGTTCGAGCAGTCGCACGGCCACCTGCCGCCGGCCTATCGCGTGACCACGCTCACGTGACGGAGACAGAGGGCAGCGGCCCGTAAAGTGGCCGCGTGATAGTCGCCGTCGTAGGTCCCACCGCCACCGGAAAGTCGGACCTCGCGCTCGACCTGGCCCAGGCGCTGGGCCCCGCCGAGATCGTCAACGCCGACGCCTACCAGCTCTACCAAGGCATGGATGTCGGGACGGCCAAGGTGCCGCCGGCCGAACGGCGCGGGATCGCGCACCACCAGCTCGACGTGCTGGAGCCCGCCGAGGACGCCTCCGTCGCGCGCTACCAGGAGTCGGGACGCGCCGACCTGGACGCGATCGCCAGGCGGGGTGCGCGCGCCGTCGTCGTCGGTGGGTCCGGGCTGTACGTACGGGCCCTGCTCGACGCGATGGACTTCCCGGGCACCGATCCCGAGGTCCGGGCGTGGCTCGAGGCGCGCGCCGAGGCCGAGGGCCGCCGCGCCCTGCACGCCGAGCTCGCTGGCCTCGACCCACAGGCGGCGGAGAGCATCGACCCGCACAACACCCGCCGGATAGTGCGCGCGCTGGAGGTCATCGAGATCACCGGCCGCCCGTACACGGCCAACCTGCCCCGGCAGGAGTACGTACGGCCCGCCGTGCAGATCGGGCTCGACTGCTCCCGCGAGGTGCTGGACGCGCGGGTGGCGTCGCGTGTCGACCGCATGTGGGACACGGGCCTCGTGGACGAGGTGCGCGCACTGGCGAGCCCTGAGCAGGGCGGCACCGGATCCGGTCTCGGAGTGACCGCCGCCCGCGCCGTCGGCTACGCCGAGGTGCTCGCCTGGTGGCGCGGCGAGCTCACCGAGGCGGAGGCCACGGAGGCGATCACCGCGAACACCCGGCGGCTCGCCCGCAAGCAGATGGGCTGGTTCGGCCGCGACCCGCGCGTCCACTGGCTCGACGCCGCCTCGCCCCGCCTGCTCGACGAGGCGCTCGCGATCGTCGCCGCCGCTGACGACGGGGCCCTGCCGGTTGCCGGATCCGAACCCGTGCGCCGTAGCCTGGGCTCATGACGCAGCCCGCGACCAGCCCTGTGCCCTCCGTGCCGACATCCGGCACCCTTGCCTTCACGAAGGGGCACGGCACGCAGAACGACTTCGTGCTGATCGCGGACCCGGAGGGCACGCTCGACCTCGGGCCCGCCGACGTGCGCAGGCTGGCCGACCGCCGCAGCGGCATCGGCGGCGACGGCGTGATCCGGCTCGCGCCGACCGCCGCCCTCGCCCGCGCCGGTGAGGAGGCCGCCCAGGCCGCGCTCGCGGAGGACCCGACCGCCGAATGGTTCATGGACTACCGCAACGCGGACGGCTCCGTCGCCGAGATGTGCGGCAACGGCGTGCGGGTCTTCGCGGCGTTCGCCGAGCAGGAGGGGCTCGCCGACCTGTCCACCGGGCCCCTCAGCCTCGGCACCCGCGGGGGCGTCAAGCGCGTCACCAAGGAGCCCGGCGGCTGGTACGCCGTCGACATGGGCCCCTGGTTCCTGCCCGGCGGCGAGTCCGCCGCGGCCGAGGGGTACGACGCGGCGGTGGCGGTCCACGGCTGGACCGCACCCCGTCCCGCCCTCAGCGTCGACCTCGGCAACCCGCACACCGTCGTCGCCCTCGCGAGCCTCGACGAGCTCGACTCGCTCGAGCTCTTCCACGCCCCCGAGGTCGCGCCACTGCCCCCGCACGGCACCAACGTCGAGCTCGTGGTGCCGCTCGGTGAGGAGGAGGGGCCGGACGGCGTCGTCGGCCGCCTCCGCATGCGCGTGCACGAGCGCGGGGTCGGCGAGACGCCGTCGTGCGGGACCGGCGCGTGCGCCGCTGCGCTTGCGGTGCGGACCTGGCAGGCCGGCTCGTCCGGTGTCGGCGCGCCCGACACGTGGATCGTCGAGGTGCCGGGTGGCGAGGTGCGGGTGCGTGTACTGCCGAGCGGCAACGTCGAGCTCGCGGGCCCCGCTGAGCTGGTGTACTCGGGCCACGTCGCGCGCTAGCTAGACCCAGGCGCACGTGTCAGACGTACAGGTCACTCAGGTGACTCACGGGTCTGACACGTGCGCGGAGGTCTGACAGGTCAGCCCGCGACCCGCAGGACGCGGAACCCCTTGGACGACGTCTCCCGCTCGACCTGCAGGTCGAGCGTGTCGGTGATCCAGCGCGCGAGCGAGTCGGACCCCAGGTTCTTCTGCACCACCAGCCACGCCTCGGCGCCGTCCGCGAGCCGCGGCAGCCACCGCGTCAGCAGGTCGTGCAGCGCCTGCTTGCCCACGCGGATCGGCGGGTTGGACCAGCACGTGTCGAACGTGATGTCCTCCGGCACGTCGTCGGGCAGCGCCGCGCGGACGTTCGTCAGGCCGAGCCGCTCGGCATTGCGCCGCACCAGGTCGAGGGCCCGCTCGTTGACGTCCACTGCCCACACCGTGGCGTGCGGCGCCTCCAGCGCGAGGGAGATGGTGATGGGGCCCCAGCCGCACCCCAGGTCGAGCAGGTTGCCCGACGGCGGAGGCGCCGGAACCGCGTTGAGCAGCACCGTCGTGCCCTTGTCGACCCCGCCGGGCGAGAAGACCCCCGGTGCCACCTCGACCTCCAGCTCACGACCGGAGAGGTGGATGGTGCGGGTGCGGCGCTCGTCGTCCGAGGCGGGCTGCGCGGTGAAGTAGTGGTCGGTGGACACCGCGTCATCGTAGGCGCTTGCCGCCTGGCATGACCGGTGCCAACCCCGTGGAAGTGCCAGGTGGTGGACATGCGCGGGCGAGTAGTCAGCGGCCGGTCGAAGGCGTTGTGCCTGGCTGGCGGCCGACGCGCATGAAAACTGACACCTGTGCGACGGAAATCTCCAGTGCTGTGGGTCAAGACGAGAAGCGTCCTGATTCGGGTAGCCAGGCGAGGTGGGCTCCTGGCATGACGCTGATGGTGTCAGCGACCGTCGAGATATCAGCGAGCAGACCGGGGCTGGTATCTCGGACGTGTGCCAGCAGGTGGCTGCGAGCGGCGGCAAGCCCGGCACTGCGGGCGCGGATGTGGTCGGCGACCTGGCTGATGGCGGCGGTCTGGCTGCAACCGGTGGCGCGCTGCAGGACGGTGACGTAGTTCGTAGTCTCGCCCTGGGCTGTTTCCCGGCGCAGGGAGGCGAGGTCGTTACACCAGGCAATGATGTCGCTGGAGGCGGCGCACAGCTCGGGCCAGGCATGGGCGTCGGTGATGTGATGGGGCACTTCGGTGCCGTGGGCGACTTCGATGAGGTCGTAGATGAACATGCCGCTGTCGTAGCGCCGCAGGGCAGGGTAGTCCTCGGGGCTGGGGACGGTGCCGTGGCGATGGTGGGCGGACTGCACGAGGAAGGCGTCGCGATAGCGGTCTATGTGGTGACGGATCCTGCGCTGCCAGGCCGCTGACATGCCGACGGCGGTGCGCGGCCACAGGTCGGCCAGGGCTTGAGCTGCCGGTCCGCTGCCCTCGAGGACGGGTCGGTCGTCGAGGATTCGCAGGACGGGGCTGAAGGTGGCCTCGATGGTAGCGGTGGAACGGCCCATGGCCCCCTCGTCCTGCTCGTCATCGAGGTATGTGAGCCAGGCGATCCACTGGGCGAAGAGCTCAACGTCTGCGCGGAGGGCGTCAGGCAGGATGCGGGCGGCCAGCAGGTGGAGTCCGGCGGCATCCAAGCGGGCACGCTCACGGGCATCGACTGTCAGGCCCACCTGGGAAGACCACTCCAGGAGGCGTTCACCGATGCGCCCCGCCTCAGGGTGGATTCGGTCGGGGACGCGGATGCCGAAGTCGCATCCGGACATGTCGGTGAGCGAGGTATGGGTCATCTACCAGATGGTAGAGCCGCAAAGGGGGCACACCGACGTCTCACCGACTTTCATTGACTTTCCATTGACCGGATCGATGGTTTCTATCTACGCTGAGCAGCGTCTCGTTGGTCTGGTGTGCCATAAACGCATCGGGGTGGGAACGTGTCATGTCTCGAATCATGCGCTCCGTTGGTGTTTTCTGTTGCCGCTAAGGCGGGTGGTCCCTCCTCGCCGCCACACACAACGGAGGTTCCATGTGAGTACCCAGACGCTCCCTGATCTTTCCCGTGTGGCGCAGGCCCGCGACAGGCTCGTCGCGCACCTGCTCACTCACGTCTCCGATGACGGTGCGGTACGGGACCGCTGCGCCAGCAGGGCACTCGAGTCCGCCCTGACCCTCGTTCTGCTGCGCGACGCGCGGCAGCATCACGACCGCCAAGCCCAGATCGCCAGCTATCTGCGCACCGTCCCGGCGGGCCCCGAGACGTTCGATCGCCTCCTGGTCGACGCGGCCCTGCAGGCCGAACACCCCTCCCTACGACCACAGCGTGCGACCGCCTGGCTCGAGAGCTTCGACCACTTCACCGCGCCCCGCAAGTTCCTCACGTTCAGCACCGTGCTCGCCGTGCTCGGCGCGATCCCCTTCAGCGAGGACGTCGACCCCGCCGCTATCCGCTACCGGGGAATCACCTCTTGGGGGGACGCCACCCTGTGCGCGGTGAAGCTCCTGCATCTGCATGCCCGCGGTCAGCGTGACGATGCCGGCTTGGCATTCCTCACCGACCGGCTGGCTCGCGACGGCGGCAAGCCCGCGTTGGAACGAAACGTTTTCGCCTACTTGTTGGCCCTGACTGCGCTGCACCGCTGCGACCCCGGCCACCGCTTGGTCGACGACGGCATCGCCGACCTGCTGTCCTGCCAGAACCCCGACGGAGGGCTCCCCTTCGTCGACGGCATGGAGATCTTCTGCACTGCCACCGCCGGTCTGGCTATGCTCACCGCCCCCGATCTGCCCCGCCACCTGCCAGCCGCGATGGGCGACTACCTGGCCGACCGTCAGCTGGCCGACGGTGGGTGGGCCTACGCCGAGAACGTTCGGCAAAGTGACGTCGACGACACCGCCTACTGCCTCCAGCTCCTCTGGGCGCTCAACCCCGCCCGCTACGCCACTCAGATCGACGCAGGGGGCGAATATCTGCTGGCCATAGCCAACCCGGACGGTGGATTCCCTACCTTCCGCCACGGACACCCCTCCGAGATCGCCATGACCGCCGGTGCCCTGACCGCCCTGACACCTGACGCGCGCGGCCGAGCCGAGATCGCACCGGCCGCCCTGGAATACCTGCTCAGCGCGCAGCAACCTGACGGCACCTTCGAGCGCAGCTGGAGTTCGAGTGAGGCCAATTCCATCTTCCGCGCCCTGCAAGCTCTCCAGCACACCCAACACCTCCAGGCACCCCCGACGCGCACTCGGGTCAACCAGGTGACCTCTCTGGCTATGAGCCGACTGGCGACCACACAACACCCAGACGGCGGCTGGGGACAACAGCCCACTGAGCCAAGCGACCCCATCAGCACGTCGTACGCGCTCCTGGCCAGCCGGAACTGGCACACGACACCCACCCACCGCGCGGGGCTCGGCTACCTGCTGGCTCAACAACAGCCTGACGGAGGTTTCACCTCACGACCGGACCAAGCAGGCCCCCGCCCGATCCCCTGGGACGTGCCCGTCCTCACCGACATCTGCGTCCTCTCAGCACTTAACCCCACCAGCCAGTTGAAGCCCTCAGCCCCGAACAGTTGACACCGGACGTGCCAAAGAGGGAGGACTCATGACCGTCCTGACCGACCAATACACGCCCGAGCGTGAGGCCATCGACGACGGGCTGAGGGCCGCCGTCGCCCGGCTTCCGTACGCCGCATCCCGCATCGCGTCCTACCACTTCGGATGGACGGACGTCGCGGGCAAGCCGGCTGACGGGAGCTCCGGCAAGGCTCTGCGACCGTTGCTGACTCTGCTCGCGGCCAGGGCAGTGGCCGACGACTGGCGGCCCGCCGTACCTGCGGCCGTGGCCGTGGAGCTCGTCCACAACTTCTCGCTCGTCCACGACGACATCATTGATCAGGACAATCTCCGCAGGCACCGCCCCACGGTCTGGAAGGTCTTCGGCGTCACGGAGGCGATTCTCGTCGGCGACGCGCTCCACGCGCTGGCCTTCGAGGTGCTCGCGAGCTCCGGCGACGCGCGGGCCGCAGCCGGGTCCGGCCTGCTGGCCACGACCGTCCGCGCTCTGGTCGAGGGACAGCTGGCCGACTTCTACTTCGAGAAGCGCGAGAGGGTCGGTATCGCCGAGTGCGTGGCGATGGCCGAGGCCAAGACCGCCTCGCTCATCGGCTGTGCGACCGCGCTCGGAGCTCTGTTCGCGGGTGGCACCGACCACCAGGTGGGGGCCCTGCGAGATTTCGGGCTCCGGCTCGGCCTGGCCTTCCAGCATATCGACGACCTCCTGGGCATCTGGGGCGATCCGAAGATCACCGGCAAGGCCGTCTACTCCGACCTGCGCAGCCGCAAGAAGACCCTGCCGGTGACCGCCGCGCTCGGCTCGGACCTTCCTGAGGCGGCCGAGCTGGCCGGGTTCTTCACCTGGGTCGAACCGCTCGACGAGGCCCAGCTACGGCGCGCCGCCGAGCTGGTCGAGGTCTGCGGCGGGCGGCGCTCCAGCATGGAGTCGGCCGAGTCGCTCGTCACCGCCGCGGTGGCGAGCCTGGATGACGCCGGCTTGGTGCCGGAGGCGGCGGCCGAGCTCGGCAACCTCGCCGTCGAGACGGTCGGGAGAAAGTGGTGATCGCGGCCCGTCGCGTGCTGCTGCCGTCCCCCCGGTCGTTCGCCGGGGTCGAACGCGCTATCGATATCGTGGAGCGGGCCGAAGAACGCCTGGAGTTCCTGCTGCCGAGCCGACTTCGAACGGCCGAGACCGGTACTACGGCAGTTCCCTATCGCCCGACGGGACGACCACCCGCACCATCGTCCCAAAGAGCCAGATTCCAACCGTCCCAAGAACTTCCGGCATGGAGATCGTGCCGGCTGATCCGGACCGGTGGGACGACGTGCAGACCGTGTTCGGTCTGCGGGGCGGCGCCCACCACTGCCAGTGCCAGCGGATCCGGCTCGGCGACCGGGCCTGGTGGTACCTCTCGGTCGAGGAGCGCGGCCACCACCTGCGTGAGCAGCTCGACGCGGGCCCGGACGCGCCGACGACCGGCGCCCTGGTCGCGTACGTCGACGGCGAGCCCGCCGGCTGGGTGGCGGTCGCGCCCCGCACGGAGTTCGTCCGGTACCGCGGCAGCCAGGTCCCGTGGGCGGGCCGGCACGAGGACAAGGACGACGACGGCGTGTGGGCGGTCACGTGCTTCGCCGTCCGCGTCGGCCACCGCAAGCAGGGCCTGATGTACGAGCTGGCCGCTGCCGCCGTCGAGCACGCGCGGGAGCGGGGCGCCCAGGCCGTCGAGGGCTACCCGATCGTGCCGAACCCAGGCCAGGAGATCGCGTGGGGCGAGGTCAACGTCGGTACGCCGGGACCGTTCGCGGCTGCGGGTCTGACGGAGGTCAGCCGGCCGACGAAACGGCGCCGGGTGATGCGGCTGGACTTCTGACGCCAGGCCCCCGGTGACCCGGTCGGGAAAGACATAGCCGCGGGACTTTCGGCCGTGGGATCCTTGTTGTACAGACGGAAGAACAATCGAGAGTTAGGTAGTACATGACCCACACCCCGACAGAGCCCGAGCTCCCCGCAGAGGAGACGCCCGAACTCCGCGAGGTCCAGCCTGATGCCCAGGCGATCGCGAACGATGTCGTGGCACGGGTTCTCGCTCGGGCGGGGACCGCACGTGCCGACGGCGCCACGGTGCACACCGTGGCGGACGGCGACCAGCTTGAGCTCGAGGAGCGCACAGCGCTGCGCCGCGTGGCCGGCCTGTCGACCGAGCTCGAGGACGTCACCGAGGTCGAGTACCGGCAGCTGCGCCTGGAGAAGGTGGTGCTCGTCGGCCTCTTCACGGGTGGCGAGCACGCGGCCCGTGACGCCGAGATCTCGCTCCGCGAGCTCGCCGCACTGGCCGAGACGGCCGGCTCCCAGGTGCTGGACGGCATGCTCCAGCGCCGGCAGAAGCCCGACCCGGGCACGTATCTCGGTTCCGGCAAGGCCCTCGAGCTGGCCCAGGTCGTCATGGCGACGGGCGCCGACACCGTGATCGTCGACGGCGAGCTCGCCCCGTCCCAGCGTCGTTCGCTGGAGGACGTGGTGAAGGTCAAGGTCGTCGACCGCACCGCCCTGATCCTGGACATCTTCGCGCAGCACGCGAAGTCCCGTGAGGGCAAGGCCCAGGTCGAGCTCGCCCAGCTCGAGTACCTGCTGCCGCGTCTGCGCGGCTGGGGTGACTCGATGTCCCGCCAGGCCGGTGGCCAGGTGGGCGGCGCGGGTGCGGGCATGGGCTCGCGCGGTCCCGGTGAGACCAAGATCGAGCTGGACCGGCGGCGCATCCGTGACCGGATGTCCAAGCTGCGGCGCGAGATCGTCGCGATGAAGCCGGCCCGCGAGACCAAGCGGCTGAGCCGCAAGCGCAACGCGATCCCCGCGGTCGCCATCGCCGGCTACACGAACGCCGGCAAGTCCTCGCTGCTGAACGCGCTGACCGGCGCGGGCGTGCTGGTCGAGAACGCGCTGTTCGCGACCCTGGACCCGACCGTGCGGCGCACCAAGACCGAGGATGGCCGCGTCTACACGCTGACCGACACCGTCGGTTTCGTGCGGCGGCTGCCGACCCAGCTCGTCGAGGCGTTCCGGTCCACGCTGGAGGAGGTCGGCGACGCCGACATCCTGCTGCACGTGGTCGACGCGTCCCACCCGGACCCCGAGGGGCAGATCACCGCGGTGCGGGAGGTGCTCTCCGAGATCCCGGCCTTCGACAAGGTGCACGAGATCGTGGTGCTGAACAAGGCCGACATCGCCGACCCGACGGTCGTGGGCCGGATCCAGCGGCGCGAGCGGCACACCGCCGTCGTCTCCGCGCACTCCGGCGAGGGCATCGCCGAGCTGCGGGCCCGCGTCGCGGCCGAGCTGCCGCGGCCGGGCGTCGCCATCGACCTCGTGGTCCCGTACGAGCGGGGCGACCTGGTGCACCGCGTGCACGAGCACGGTGACATCGACCTGACCGAGCACGTCGCCGCGGGTACCCACCTGCGTGGACGGGTGGACGAGCAGCTCGCCATCGAGCTGCGGCAGGTCGCCGTAGCCTCCTGATCCACCGCCGGCGTCCGACGCCGGGACACGCAAGCCGCTTGCAGGGGTATGCAATCCCTGCAAGCGGTTTGCGTTCTCCGTGACTAGGATCGACGTCATGTCGAGACGGTTAGCGGATGTGGCGAAGAAGGTCGGCGTGAGCGAGGCGACGGTCAGTCGTGTGCTCAACGGAAAGCCAGGAGTGTCCCAGAGCACCAGGGATGCCGTGCTGACGGCGCTGGATGTGCTGGGCTACGAGCGGCCCACCAAGCTGCGCGGCAGCCGCGGCAAGCTCGTCGGGCTGGTTCTTCCCGAGCTGGTGAACCCGATCTTTCCCGCGTTCGCGGAGGTGATCGGCGGCGCGCTGGCCCAGCAGGGGTACACGCCCGTGCTCTGCACCCGCACGGCCGGCGGCGTCACGGAGGCCGAGTACATCGATCTCCTGCTGCAGCAGCAGGTCTCCGGCGTGATCTTCGCGGGTGGCTTCTACGCCGAGCGCGAGGCCGACCACTCCCACTACCGGCGGCTGGAGGACCTCGGGCTGCCCGTGGTGCTCATGAACGCGTCGATAGAGGACCTCGGCTTCCCGCGGGTCGCTACCGACGACCTCGTCGCGATCGAGCAGGCGATGGGGCACGTCGCGTCGCTCGGGCACCAGCGGATCGGCCTGCTGCTGGGCCCGGCCGACCACGTCCCGTCGGAGCGCAAGCTCGCCGCCGCCCGCCGGTTCGCGCAGCGGAACGACCTCGAGCTGGACGACGACCTGGTGGTGCACTCGCAGTACTCGCTGGAGAGCGGCCAGGCCGCGGCCAACCGGCTGATCGAGCGCGGCGCCACCGCGATCGTCTGTGCCAGCGACCCGCTAGCCCTCGGCGCGATCCGGGCGGTGCGCCGGGTCGGGCTGTCGTGCCCGGCGGACGTCTCGGTGGTCGGGTTCGACGACTCGGCGCTGATGAACTCGACCGACCCGGCCCTCACCACCGTCCGCCAGCCGATCGAGCCGATGGGGCGCGCGGCCGTCGACCTGCTCGCCGCGCTCATCGACGGCGGCGACGTGCCGCGCGACGAGCTGCTCTTCGAGCCGGAGCTCGTGGTCCGCGCCTCCACCGCCGCGCTGAAGGTTGTGACGAATCGAGCTGTCACAAATCGATAAGGATAATGTCGAGTTCTTGCGCAGTCGTTGTCATGTGACTTACGGTTCACTGCATGACGACGACGTCCGAGCCTGCAGCCGACCCGCAACCCGCCGGGCCCGAGTGGTGGCGCAGCGCGGTGATCTACCAGATCTATCCGCGCAGCTTCGCGGACGGGAACGGCGACGGGACCGGTGACCTCGCCGGCGTCCGCTCGCGGCTGGGCTACCTGCGGGACCTGGGCGTGGACGCCATCTGGTACACGCCCTGGTACGTCTCGCCGCTGGCGGACGGCGGTTACGACGTGCAGGACTACCGCCGGATCGACCCGGCGTTCGGCACCCTGGACGACGCCGAGGCGCTGATCGCCGAGGCCCGCGAGCTGGGCATCCGGACCATCGTCGACGTGGTCCCCAACCACATCTCGGCCGAGCACGAATGGTTCCGTGCGGCGCTCGCGGCAGGCCCCGGCTCGCCGGAGCGCGAGCGGTTCTGGTTCCACGACGGCGGGGGCGCCGACGGGGCACAGATCCCGACCGGGTGGGTCTCGAGCTTCCAGGGTCAGACCTGGACCCGCACGACCAACCCGGACGGCACACCCGGCCAGTGGTACCTGCACCTGTTCACCCCTGAGCAGCCGGACGTGAACTGGAACCACCCCGACGTCCGGCAGGAGCACGAGGACGTCCTGCGGTTCTGGTTCGACCGCGGCGCGGCCGGCATCCGGATCGACTCGGCGGCGCTCATCGTCAAGGACCCCGGGCTGCCCGAGGTCCCGGAGACGCCGGGCCCGGGGGAGCACCCCCACCTGGACCGCGACGAGATCCACGACGTCTACCGCGGCTGGCGGCGCGTCGCCGACTCGTACACCGAGCCGCGCGTGCTCGTGGGCGAGGTGTGGCTCGCCGACCACGAGCGGTTCGCCCAGTACCTGCGCCCCGACGAGATGCACACGGCGTTCAACTTCGACTTCATGGCCCGCCCCTGGGACGCGAAGGAGCTGCGTGAGTCGATCCGGATGACCCTCGAGGCGCACGCCCCAGTTGGTGCACCGGCCACCTGGGTGCTGTCGAACCACGACGTCACGCGGCCCGTCACCCGGTACGGGCGGGAGGACTCGTCCTTCGACTTCGCGGCCAAGCGGTTCGGCACGCCGTCCGACCTGGAGCTCGGCACGCGCCGGGCGCGGGCCGCCGCGCTGCTGGTCGCCGCGCTGCCCGGCGCCCTGTACGTCTACCAGGGCGACGAGCTCGGCCTGCCCGAGGCAGAGGTCCCGAAGGAGCTCATCCAGGACCCCATGCACTTCCGGTCCGACGGCGTCGACCCCGGCCGGGACGGCTGCCGTGTCCCGCTCCCGTGGACCCGGGCCGGCACGAGCCTCGGGTTCGGGCCCGACGGCGGCGGGGCGCCCTGGCTGCCTCAGCCCACCGGCTGGCGCGACCGCTCCGTGGAAGCGCAGGACGGCGACCCGGACTCGATGTTGAGCCTCTACCGCCGTGCGCTGCACCTGCGGCGCGACCTCCCGGCGCTGCACGCCGAGGAGCTCACGTGGCTCGGCCTCGATGCCGACCTTGATGTCGACGGCCAGGGCGACGACGTCGTCGCCTTCACCCGCGGCGCACGCTTCGCGTGCGTCGTCAATCTCGGGACGGCTCCCGTCCCGCTGCCCGCCGGAGCCACGGTGCTCCTGGCGAGCGGCCCCGTCGACGGCGAGATCGGACCGGACACAGCCGTCTGGCTCGACCTGCCGTCCTGACCCCCCTCTGCCCTACTCGTCTTCCCCCACAGATGCCGCCCCAGCGGCACACGACCAAGGAGTGACAATGAAGTCAGCACAGAAGCGCGCGGCGATCGCCCTGGTGGGCGTTCTGTCCGTCGCGGGAACCCTCACGGCCTGCGGCTCGTCCGAGGAGCCGGCCGCGGAGCCCACGGGCCCGGTGACCATCGAGGTCTCCATCGACGCCGGTCTCGAGCAGGAGGCGATCGACGCGTTCGACGAGCGCATCGCGCAGTTCGAGGAGGCCAACCCGGACATCCAGGTGGAGACGAAGGAGTTCACCTGGTCCGGCACCACGTTCGCCGCGGAGCTCGCGGGCGGCACGCTGCCCGATGTCTTCCCCATCCCGTTCACCGACGGCCGCGCCCTGATCGAGCGCGGGCAGATCGCCGACGTCAGCGAGCTGGTGGCGGAGCTGCCCTACGCGGACCAGTTCAACCCGATCATCGCCGAGGCAGGCCAGGACGCCGACGGCGGCATGTGGGCCATCCCGATCGCCGCCTACAACCAGGGCCTGCACTACAACCGGGCGCTCTTCGAGGAGGCCGGGCTCGACCCGGACAACCCGCCGGCGACGTGGGACGAGGTGCGCGAGGCGGCCAAGGCCATCGCGGACAAGACCGGCCAGGCGGGCTACGCCCACATGACGCAGAGCAACACGGGCGGCTGGATCCTCACCACCGAGACGTACGCGCTCGGCGGCCGCATCGTCGAGGGTGAGGGCGAGGAGGTGACCGCCACCGTCGACAACGACGCCACGGTCCAGGCGCTCGAGATGCTGCAGGAGATGCGCTGGGAGGACGACTCGATGGGCGCCAGCTTCCTGTACGACTGGGGCACCATCAACCAGGACTTCGCCGCCGGGAAGATCGGCATGTACATCTCGGGCGGGGCGAACTACCCCAACCTGTTCACCCAGAACCAGATGAACCCCGACGAGTACGGCGTCACGGTGCTGCCCCTGGAGGGCGACGACGCAGGCACGCTCGGCGGCGGCACGCTCGCCGCGGTGAGTTCCGCGGCATCCGCGGCCGAGCAGGCGGCGGCGGTGAAGTGGATCGACTTCTACTACATCTCCAAGCTGACCGACCAGGAGGCCGCCACGGCCGACGCCGAGGTCCTCGCCGAGACCGACCAGCCCGTCGGCGCTCCCGCCCTGCCGATCTTCGACCGGGAGACGTACGAGGAGCAGCAGGCCTGGATCAAGGACCTCGTCAACGTCCCGCTGGAGAACTTCGCGCCGATGACGGAGCAGATGTTCGACCAGCCGGTCATCCCCGAGCCCGCCGTCGCGACCCAGGACGTGTACGCGGCGCTCGACCCGGTGGTCCAGGCGGTGCTGACCGACGAGAACGCGGACATCGACGCACTGCTCGCCGACGCGCAGACCCAGGTCCAGGGCCTGCTCGACCGCAGCTGACCTCCCGCCGGCCGGGGCCACCGGTGGCCCCGGCCGGCGGCGGGACACGCTCGACCGACGAAGCGAAGGATCCACGATGACGACCATCTCCAGCCCGCTGCGAGCCACGGCTCCGGCACCACCACCGCCGTCACGCCCGCGCCCCCGCCGCACCCGGCGGCGCACGCCGAAGGACTGGCTGCGCGAGGGCGGTCTGAGCACCCTGATCATCGCGCTGCCGATGATCCTCGTGTTCGGCGTCTTCTCCTGGTTCCCGATCGGTCGCGCGCTCGTCATGAGTGTCCAGGAGACGAACCTCGTCACCGCTCCCGTGTTCGTGGGGCTCGACAACTTCGTGTTCGTGCTGCAGGACCCGCTGCTGGGCAAAGCCGTCCAGAACACGCTGTGGTTCGCCCTGCTCGCGCTCGTCTTCGGGTACCCGCTGCCGCTGGCCGCCGCGGTACTGATGAGCGAGGTGCGACGGATGCGGGGCCTCTTCTCCGCGCTGGCGTACCTGCCCGTCGTCGTGCCGCCCGTCGTGGCGGTGCTCCTGTGGAAGTTCTTCTACGACGCCTCGGACACCGGCGTGTTCAACACCATCGCGGGCTGGGTGGGGCTCGGCCCGTACCCATGGCTCCAGGACGCCACCAGCGCCATGCCGTCCCTGGTCCTCGAAGCGACCTGGGCTGCGGCCGGCGGGACGGTGATCATCTACCTCGCCGCACTCGTCGGGGTGCGGACAGAGCTCTACGAGGCCGCGGAGGTCGACGGCGCGGGCGTGTGGCGCAAGATCTGGCACGTGACGCTGCCGCAGCTGCGCGGCGTCCTCTTCATCACGCTGATCCTGCAGATCATCGGCACCTCACAGGTGTTCCTCGAGCCGTTCCTCTTCACCGGGGGCGGCCCCAACAACGCGACCCTCACGGTCCTGATGCTGATCTACGACTACGCGTTCGGGAGCAGCCTCGGCGGCAACTACGGGGCCGCGACCGCCCTGAGCCTGATGCTCGCGGGCGTCCTGGCAGTCCTCTCCGCGGTGTACTTCCGCGTGACCCGACCCTGGAGCAGCTGATATGGCAGCCACCATCGAACGCGGCATCGTCTCGTCCCACGACCGGCGCCGGCCGAGCGTACGGACCTCCCTCGGCGTGCTGCAGGGCGGCCTGCTGATCACCCTGGTCGTCGTCGGGCTCGGGCCGATCCTCTGGCTCGCGAAGGCCGCCGTCACCCCGACGCAGGAGACCCTCCGCCAGCCGCTCGGGCTGTTCCCCACCGGGATCGACTGGGCCAACCTCGCCACGGCGTGGAACCGGGCCGAGATCGACCACTACTTCGTCAACACGCTGATCGTGGCGCTGGGGGCCTGGTTCTTCCAGATCCTGGTCGCAACCACCGGCGGCTACGTGCTGTCGGTGCTGCGGCCCAGGTACGGCAACGTGATCTTCGGGCTGGTCCTCGCGACGCTCTTCGTGCCGTCCGTCGTGCTCCTCGTACCGCTGTACCTGACCATCCTCGACGTGCCGATAGTCCACATCAGCCTGCTCAACACGTTCTGGGCGGTCTGGCTGCCCATGGGCGCCAGCGCGTTCAACGTGCTGCTCGTCAAACGGTTCTTCGACGGCCTCCCGCGCGAGATCTTCGAGGCCGCCCGCGTCGACGGCGCCGGACCCTTCCGGCTGCTGTGGAGCATCGTGCTGCCGATGTCGAAGCCCATCCTCGGCGTCGTCTCGGTGTTCGCCGTCATCGCCGCCTGGAAGGACTACCTCTGGCCGCTGCTGGTCCTCCCGGACCCGGCCCACCAGCCGCTCTCCGTCCGGCTGCCCGCCATCGCCCCGTACCTGGAGCTCGACGTGTTCCTCGCGGCGCTCGCGATCTCCACGGTGCTGCCGATCGCCCTCTTCCTCGCCTTCCAGCGCCTGTTCCTCAGCGGCGCCGGACTGGGCGGCGCGGTCAAGGGATAGCCCCTCGGCCGGCCGCCGGCACCTGTGGACGAGATGGGGTGCATGTCGGTGGTCCGGCCTAGGATCGAACGTGTGACCAGCCTTCCCGACGCCCCTCCCCAAACCACCAACACCCAGCGGATTCCCGAGGTCGAGGAGCTTCTCGACCTCGCCGTCGGTGAGCTGGGCGGCGGGCGCCGGGACGGCCAGCACCGCATGGCAGTGGCGGTCGGCGAGGCCATCGAGAAGGGTGAGCACCTGCTCGTCCAGGCGGGTACCGGCACCGGAAAGTCGCTCGGCTACCTGGTGCCCGCCGTCCGGCACGCGGTCGCCGCCGACAGCAAGGTCATCATCTCGACGGCGACCCTCGCCCTCCAGCGGCAGGTCATCACGCGCGACCTGCCGCTCGTGGCCAAGGCCGTGACACCGCAGCTCCCGCGCGAACCGAAGATCGCACTGCTCAAGGGCTGGCACAACTACCTCTGCGTGCACAAGATCGGCGGCGGGTACCCCGTCGACGAGCCCACCCTGTTCGACCTGCCCGGCGGCGAGGACCACCCGCGCACCGAGGAGCCCGCGGCCTCCGGGGGCGCTCGCGGACGGCGCAAGGACGACGGTGCCACGCTCGCCGACCACGTCCGCCGCCTGCACGAGTGGGCGAACGAGACGGATTCGGGCGACCGCGACGACCTCGTGCCGGGCGTTCCCGACCGGGCGTGGCGCCAGGTCTCGGTCACCGCCATGGAGTGCCTGGGCGGCAAGTGCCCGATGCTCGCCGAATGCTTCCCCGACAAGGCGCGGGCCGCCTCCCGGGAGGCCGACGTGGTGGTGACCAACCACGCGATGCTCGGCATCGCGGCCACGGGCAGCCCGGGCATCCTGCCGGAGCACGACGTCGTGGTGGTGGACGAGGCGCACGAGCTCACGGACCGGGTCACCTCCTCGGCGACCGTTGACCTGTCCATGGCCTCGGTGGAGAACGCCGCACGCCTGGCACGGCGGCATGCGGGCACCAACACCGACACCCTGGACGCCGCGGCCCAGGCGCTCGGGACGTTGCTGGTCACCGCTCCCGCCGAACGGTTCCCGAGCGGCCTGCCCGACGAGCTGCGCATGGCGGTCGGCGCGGTGCGCGACGCCGCGCGCGAGGTGCTGAGCACGCTGAAGCCCGAGGCGGGCGGCGGCAAGGGGCAGGCCCCCGCCCCGCCCGAACCCGGCCTGAAGATGGCCCAGGGCGCGATGCTGCAGCTGTTCGAGACGGCGGAACGCATGTCGTTCCAGGACACGACCGCCGACGTGCTGTGGTGCTCGCGCCCGGACAACAACTGGGGCGGGTTCGCCGACAACGTGACGCGGCTGCACGCGGCGCCGCTGCACGTTGCCGGCCTGATCCGGATGCACCTGCTGGGCGAGGCGACGGGCGTCTTCACGTCGGCCACGCTGGCGCTGGGCGGCACGTTCGACGCGGTCGCCGGCACGCTCGGCCTCAAGGGCGAGGACGCCCCGCCGTGGCACGGCCTCGACGCCGGCAGCCCGTTCGACTACCCGCGCCAGGGCATCCTGTACATCGCGCGGCATCTCCCCGCCCCGGGCCGGGAGCCGACGACGGAGGCGCAGCTCGACGAGATCGCCGAGCTGATCACCGCCGCCGGAGGCCGCACACTCGGGCTCTTCTCCTCGCGCCGTGCCGCGAACGCCGCGGCGGAGGCCATGCGTGAGCGGCTGGACTTCCCGATCCTGGCGCAGGGCGACGACCAGCTGCCCACCCTCGTGCGCGAGTTCGCCGAGGATCCCGAGGCATGCCTGTTCGGCACGTTGTCCCTGTGGCAGGGCGTCGACGTGCCGGGCCCGTCGTGTCAGCTCGTGCTCATCGACCGCATCCCGTTCCCGCGCCCCGACGACCCGGTCAAGGCGGCACGCGCCAAGGCCGTGGAGCAGGCGGGCGGCAACGGGTTCATGGCGGTGTCCGCGCAGCACGCGGCGCTGCTGCTCGCGCAGGGTGCCGGGCGTCTAGTGCGGAGCATGGACGACAGGGGAGTGGTGGCGGTCCTGGACCCGCGCCTCGCGACCGCCCGCTACGCCTCGTTCCTGACCCGCTCGATGCCGGGGTTCTGGCCGACCACCGACTCGGCGCTGGTCCGCGCCGCGCTGGCGAGGCTCGACACCTAACCTGGGGGCATGGCAGCCCTTTCGGACATCCCGGCCGCACGGTCCGCCGGAGCCCGCACCACCAAGCTCGCGGTGGTGGGCGCGGGCGCGGTGGGCTCCACGCTGGCCTTCGCCGCGCTCGCGCGGGGCTCGGCGCGGACCATCGCCCTGCATGACGTGAACCGGTCGAAGGTCGAGGCCGAGGTGCTCGACCTCCAGCACGGCCTCATGTTCACGCCCCAGGCGCAGGTGATCGGCTCGGACGACGTCGGCGTCTGCGCGGGCGCCGACGTCGTGGTCGTGACCGCTGGGGCGAAGCAGAAGCCCGGGCAGACCCGGATCGACCTCGCCGAGGGAACGATCGGGCTGATGCGTGAGATCCTGCCTGGCCTGGTCGACGTCGCGCCGGACGCCACCTACGTCATGGTGACCAACCCCGTGGACGTCGTGACCTACGCGGCGCTCAAGATCTCCGGCCTGCCGCGCGAGCGGATGTTCGGCAGCGGCACGGTGCTGGACTCCTCGCGGCTGCGCGTGGTGCTCGCCGAGCGCTGCGGCGTGGCAGTGGGGAACGTGCACGCGTACATCGCCGGAGAGCACGGCGACTCCGAGATCGCGCTGTGGAGCTCGGCGTCGATCGGCGGCGTGCCGCTGCTGGACTGGGAGCCGCTGGGCGCGAACCCGCCGCTCGACGCCGCGGTGCACCACGAGGTGGTCGACTCCGCGTACCGGATCATCTCCGGCAAGGGCGCCACCAACTACGCCGTCGGCCTGGCCGCTACCCGCATCATCGAGGCGGTGCTCAACGACGAGGGCCGGATCATGCCGGTGTCCTCGCTGCTGGAGGACTATCACGGCATCAGCGACGTCTGCTTGTCCGTGCCGTCTCTCGTGGACCGGCGGGGCGTCACGGACAACGTGCGGGTGCCGATGTCGGACGAGGAACTGGCCGGGCTGCGTGCCTCGGCGGACAGCGTGTGGGCGGTGCAGAAGCGGTTCGGCTTCTGACGAGACCGGGAAGTAGAGCGCCTGTCCGCCCTACGCACGCTCAGCGTGGCGCAAGGCGGACAGGCGCTCTACTTCGCGGTCTCGTCAGAGACTGCGCAGCACCGCGACGACGCGGCCCAGGATCTGCGCCTGGTCACCCGGGATGGGCTCGTAGGCAGGGTTCTGCGGCAGCAGGAAGACGTGACCGTCGGTCTGCTTGAACGTCTTGACCGTGGCCTCGCCGTCGATCATGGCGGCGACGATCTCGCCCTGCTCCGCGACGTTCTGCTGCCGCACGACCACCCAGTCCCCGTCGCAGATCGCGGCGTCGACCATCGAGTCACCGGCGACCTTGAGGAGGAACAGCTCGCCGTCACCCACCAGCTGGCGGGGGAGCGGGAACACGTCCTCGACGACCTGCTCGGCAAGGATGGGGCCACCGGCCGCGATACGGCCGACGAGCGGCACGTACGACGGCGGCGGGGCGCTGGCGTCGTCGGGCACCGAGCCGCCCCAGTGGACCTGGCCGCTACGGCGCGGCTCGGGCCAGTGGATCTCGCCGCGGTTCGGCTTGTCGACCTGCTCGGCCATCGGCTCCACGAGCTCCATGGCGCGCGGCCGGTTGGGGTCGCGGCGCAGGAAGCCCTTCTTCTCGAGCATCTGGAGCTGGTGCTTGACGCTCGACGGGCTGGCCAACCCGACGGCCTCGCCGATCTCGCGCATCGACGGCGGATAGCCCCGCGTCTCGAACGACTGCCGAATCGTGTCCAGCACGAGGCGCTGCCGTTCGGTGAGGCGGTCAGTCGGCGAGATCGTGTGCACGTCAGCGACCGCCTTGTCGGCTGGCGTGTCCAGCGTGGCGACGCCGGAAAGTGCCGTGTCGACGGCTCTCGTGTCGCTGGTCCCGTCCCGTCCCGTCATGCCCGTGCCCCTCCCGTTCCGACAAATGTTCTCCTGTGCGCTACCCACTCTAGGTCACAAACGCGCTCGGCTCAAACGAATGTTCGAGCGTGTCTCGACATGGACGGTGTCCCGTGCTACACAATGGTACGGGCGTTCGACGAACGCTTGTATGAACGACAGAAGCTCTGCACACTTCGAGGAGGGGCCATGGGGGACGTGATTCCGCTGCGGCAGTACACCCCGACGTATGAACAGGCGTATGTGCCGTCGTACGGCAGGGGGTATGCACCGGCGGCCGGACTGGCCGCGGTCCGTGCGTACACCCCACCGGAGGCGCGCACGCTCGCCGACCGGCTGGGCCTGGCCGGCCTGCGGCTCACGCGGCGCGGCCGCGTCGTCCTCGTGCTGCTGGCCATGCTCCTGCTCGCTCCGATGGTCACGTGGGGGGCGACGGCGGTCGCGAGCTCCCCGGGGGAGCCCACCGAGGTCCGGGTGCATGCGGTGCAGCCGGGAGAGACGCTCTGGGGCTTCGCCCAGGAGGTCGCGAGGCCCGGCGAGGACGTCCGGCACGCGGTCGGCAGGCTGCAGGAGCTGAACGAGATGTCGACCGGGACCTTGCGCGTCGGGGAGCTGTTGCTCCTACCCAAGGAGTGACCGAAGGCCTCGATTCGCGGACGAATGTTGCGGCTATGTTGCAAGGGGGTGGTTTGCCCGCTTACGGTCGGGGCGCGACCGGAGGCCTCCGGTCGATGGTCGACCACGCAGGAGTGAGCATGCACTGCCCGTTCTGTCGCCACGCCGACTCGCGCGTGGTGGACTCGCGGACTGCCGACGACGGCCTGTCGATCCGGCGCCGACGGCAGTGCCCGAACTGCAACCGACGGTTCACCACCGTGGAGACCGCGAGCCTTTCCGTGGTCAAGCGCTCCGGCGCCACAGAGCCGTTCAGCCGCGACAAGGTCGCCGCGGGTGTGCGCAAGGCGTGCCAGGGGCGCCCCGTGAGCGACGACGACCTGGCGATCCTCGCCCAGCGCGTCGAGGAGACCCTGCGGAGCAACGGCAGCGCGGAGATCGACGCGTACGAGGTGGGCCTCGCCATCCTCGGCCCGCTCCGCGAGCTCGACGAGGTGGCCTACCTCCGGTTCGCGAGCGTCTACCAGGCGTTCGACTCGCTCGAGGACTTCGAGAGCGCGATCACCTCGCTCCGTGCGGAGCGCGCCGAGCGGGCGGCAGCTCAGGCGTAGGGAGTCCGGGCGGCCCGGCGCGCCGTCGTCGGGCGCGCTAGCCTGGGTGGAATCCAAAAATGTTGGCACCTGCCTGTGCCGTGGTGCAGGCTGGGGCCGACGACGGACCCGATCGAGGGACCCCCGGAACAAGAGGAGGTGATCGGTGTGACGGACGAGAAGCCCAATGCCGAGGCGGCCGAGACCAAGGGCGCTGAAGAGCCCAAGGTCGCGACAGCGCCGAGCACGGACGCGAAGGCGAAGTTCAAGGAAGCTCTGGACCGCAAGAATGCGGCTCGGAGCCGGACCTCCGCGGGCGATGTGAACACTGGTGCGGTGCACGGCTCGGAGACGACCGGCCCAGTCCAAAAGATGTTCCGCCGCAAGTCCGGCTGATCCTCGGTGGTGGAGGCCGCTGACCTGGTGAACAACCGGGTCAGCGGCCTTTGTCGTACCCGTGCGGTCGGGCCTGTGTAGCGATCCGTACCCGCTAGCCGGCCCTCATGCGTCTGGTGTCGTAGGCCCAGATCGCGATCTCGACGCGGTTGCGGGCGCCGAGCTTGGTCAGCAACGACGCGACGTGGGTCTTGACCGTGCTCAGGCCGACGAAGAGCTCGGTGGCGATCTCGGCGTTGGTCCGGCCCCGTGCGACCAGCGCGAGCACCTCCTCCTCGCGCTCGGTGAGGGGGTCGGTGGGCTGGACCGGCACCGCGGGCGCCTGGTCGGCGAGGGTCGCCAGCAGCCGGCGGGTGACGTTGGGGGCGATCAGCGCGTCCCCGTCTGCCGCCGCGTGGATGGCCTGCACGAGGAGCTCCGGCCCGGCGTCCTTGAGCAGGAAGCCGCGGGCGCCGGCGCGCAGGGCGCCGAGGACGTACTCGTCGAGGTCGAAGGTGGTGATCACGACGACCGCCATCGGGTCCGTCACCCCTGGCCCGGCCAGACGCCGCGTCACCTCGACGCCGTCGAGCCCGGGCATCCGGATGTCGACGAGTACAACATCGGGACGCAGCCGGGTCGCCAGGTCGAGCGCTGCGATCCCGTCTGCTGCCTCCCCCACGACCTCGAGGTCGGGTTGCGCGCCGAGGATCATCACCAGCCCGGCCCGGACCAGGTCCTGGTCGTCGGCCACGACCACACGGATGCTCATGGCAGCGCCACCACCGGCAGTACGGCCTCGACGACCCAGCCACCCGCGGGCCCCGGCCCCGCGGAGAGCGATCCGCCGAGGAGCTGGGCGCGTTCGGCCATGCCCAGCAGGCCGAACCCAGGAGCCGGGGCCGGCCCCGGCTCGGTCCGTCCGTCGTCGCTGACACGGAGCCTGACGGCGTCGTGCTCCCGGCGTACGTCGATCCCGACGAGGGTCGCGCCCCGGGCGTGCCGTAACGCGTTGGTCAGCGACTCCTGCGCGAGCCGGTAGAGCGCGGCGTCCACGGATCCCGCCAGTCCGGCCAGCGAACCGTGCAGCGAGACCTCGACGGTGGGCGTCGCGTCGCCGCGCGCCAGGGCAGGCAGGTCCGCGACACCCGGCTGCGGTGCGTAGGCGGCGGCTTCCTCCTCACGCAGCACCCGCACCATGGATCTCATCTCCGCCAGGGTGCGCGACGCTTCGGATTCGATCGCGGCCAGGATCTCGGCAGCCTTCTCGGGCCGGATGCCGGCGACCACGCCACCGGCCTGCGCCTGCACGGCGATAGCCGAGACATGGTGGGCCACGGTGTCGTGCAGCTCGCGCGCCAGCGCCACCCGCTCCTCATTGCGGATCTCGCGCTGTTGGCGATGCCAGAGCGCCGCGCGGTAGCGGAACACCGCCGCGAGAGCGACGACCAACAGCAAGAGGACGCTCCCGCCGAAGACGTCGGCCCAGCCCCCGGAGGATGCGTACATCCCCAGAGCGACGACGACCGCCACGAACGCCGTCCCCAGGACCATCTCCCGTCCCGAGCCCCACCGCACCAGGGAGTAGAGCAGGATCAGGACGGCCACCATGGAGTAGAGGCCGAGTTCTCCGGCGTGCGTGGTCAGCTGGAGGACCGAGAGCAGCCCGGCGACGCCCCACCCGACCAGGGCGGCGATCAGGGGGCGGTCCCGCCGCCAGAGCAGAGCAGGCATCAGCGCCACGGCGAGCACCGTCACGAGGGGTCGCCAGGCCAGGTCCGGCCGAACGATGCCCTCGACCAACGCAGCGGCCGCGAACGCGCCCATCAGCAGCCAGTCGAGACGACCGATGGGTGGGGCGCCAGCAGGCCGCGGCTCGTGCCAGATGGAACGCCCGACAGTGTTCACGGCTCCAGCCTAGAGATCGGCGCGCCTCGGCGTACCCACCGAAAGAACGAGAGAGGGACCATCCCATCGGCCGGGCGACTCCAGCCTCCGGGCCGATGCGCCCGACGCCCGGGCTCAGCGATCGTGGACGCACCGATCCCCACCACAACCACGGAGCCCATGATGACAACACGTCAGCCCACCACCACGCTGGAAGACCAGCCGGTCCCGGTCAGGATCAAGCTCGCCGCAGCGTGGACAAGCTTCATGTTCCTGTACGCCTATGTGGACATTCTCGGCTTCTTCACGCCAGGCATCGTCGAGGACATCCTCGACGGCAAGGTCTTCGAGTTCGACCTCTCCCAGACCTTTTCGACCACTGCGCTGACCCTCATGGCCGTCCCGATCTTCATGGTCGTGCTGTCGACGACGCTGCCCGCCCGGGCGAACCGCGCCACGAACCTCGTCGTGGCCCTGCTCTACGTCCCCGTCACGGTATTCAACGTGGCGGGCGCGTCCTGGCTGTACTTCTACGGCCTCGGCGTCGTCCTGGAACTGATCCTTCTCGCCCTCGTCGTGCGGTACGTCTGGACCTGGCCCCGCACCGGACCTTCGGCCCGGACCGTCGGCGCCCGGGCTCAGGCCTCCGCATAGGCGTCCGCGTACTCGGCGGTGGGCGGGATCGGCTGGATGACGTCGAGCAGGACGCCGTCCGGCGCGGCCGGTCAGGTGCGCGTGGACCGCGTCGGCGTCCCCGCCGGGCTGCTCGACGCGACGGGGGAGTCAGGGAACCGGGACCGACGACTCCCGCGTGACTATCCGGCAGGGCAGCTCCTCGATGCCGGAGGCGGCCTTGCCCTCTATCGCCTCGAAGAGCCGGCGCGCCGCGATCCGGCCGACCTGCTCGAGGTTCATGTCGACGCTCGTGAGCTGCGGCCGCGTGTTCGTCGTCAGCACCTGCCAGTCGTCGAACCCGATGACGGAGATGCTGCGCGGCACGTCCTTGCCGGACTCGCGCAGCGAGTCCAGCACGCCCCGTGCGATCTGGTCGCTGCCGCAGAAGAAGCCGTCCACGTCCGGGTACTGGTCGAGGATCATGCTCGCCACGCCGCGGCCCCAGCCCTCGCTCCAGGACCCGAAGAACGTCCGCCCGCCCACGAGATCGAGCCCGGCCTCCTTGATGGCGCGTTCCGCGCCGCGCGACCGGTCCTGGGCCGCCGCGTAGGAGGCGTCACCGGTCACGTGCGCGATCCGCCGCCGCCCGCAGGCCAGCAGATGGTCGATCGCCAGCCCGCCCGCGCTGACGTTGTCGGCAGTGATCGAGATGTCCGCCGGGTTCTCCGACGGCGCATACGCGTACACGACGGGAACGGGCAGATCGCCGATGAGTGGCGGGCGCGGATCGGTCCGGGAGCCGACGACGATCAGCCCCTCGACGCGGCGGGACAGCAGCGCGCGGATGTGGTGCTGCTCCCGGATCGCGTCGCCGCGTGCGTCGCACAGGAACACGGACACCTGGCCCGCGCCGAACGCGTCCTCCGCGCCCATCAGCACGGGGATCGAGAAACGGCCCTCGAGGTCTGAGGTGAGCAGGCCGACGGTGCCCGTCCGGCCCTGGAGCAGCCCGCGCGCCACGGCGTTCGGCGCGAACGAGAGCTGCTCGGCGGCCTCGAGCACCCGCGTGCGGGTCTCGGCGCGCACCTGCGCGCGACCGTTGATGGCCTTGGAGGCAGTGGCGATCGAGACCCCCGCGAGGCGGGCGACGTCGGTCAGTGTGGCGGTACGCGGGGTTTCGCCCGAGGCCATGGCTTCCTCCTGATTTCGATGTCGAACCATACCGAAAAGGTGTAACACAAACGTGACGAAGGTTCGTCCTTGACGTGATGTGGCGCCCAGTCTACTGTCACAGAAAGCCTTTTCGGGAGGTTTCGGCGCGGGCCTTCCTCCCGCACACCGGCCAGCCGAGTGACGACGAAGTCAAGGAGACGGATGATGGCTACCCACCGCAGAACGAGCGCGAGGCTCGTTGCCTCGGTCATCGCGGCAGGCCTGGCGAGCACGGCGCTCGCCGCCTGCGGCACGTCGGACGAGAACGGCGGCGCGCAGGAGGCACCGGTCTCCGCGGAGGGCGTCGACGACGGCACCGAGCTCACGCTCTGGACGCGCGCACCGCTCGAGCAGCAGGCCAACCTGCTCGTCGAGGCGTACAACGCCTCGCACGAGAACCAGGTGGAGCTCACCGTCGTGCCGAACGACGACTACGTGGCGAAGGTCGGCGCGGCCGCGGGCAGCGACGGTCTGCCCGACCTCTTCGCCGCCGACATCGTGTACGTGCCCAACTGGGTGCAGCAGGGCCTCTTCGCGGACGTCACCGACGCCGTCGGCGAGCTGGAGCACGCGGACCAGATCAACCAGGGCCACCTCGAGGGCGGCACGCTCGACGGCCGCCAGCACGTCCTGCCGTTCGTGCTCGACGTGTCAGTCATGTTCTACAACAAGGACCTCTACGAGCGGGCCGGCCTCGACCCCGAGCAGGGGCCGACGACGCTCGCCGAGTTCGCCGACCAGGCCAAGGCCGTCGACGAGCTGGGCGGCAACGTCAACGGCACCTACTTCGGCGGCAACTGCGGCGGCTGCCTCGTGTTCACGTGGTTCCCGCAGATCTGGGCCGGGGACGAGGACGTGATGAACGCCGAGGGCACGGAGTCGCTGCTCGCGGGTGACACCGCCCAGGAGGTCTACGGCGTCTGGCGCGACCTCGTCGAGTCCGACGCCGTGGGCGAGGGCTCCAAGGAGGAGACCGGCGCCACCTGGACCGGCCCGTTCCTCGAGGGCGAGGTAGGCGTGATGCCGTTCCCCGCCACGATGCTCGCCACTGCGGACGAGGCGCTCGGTGAGGTCGGCGTGGCCCCGATCCCCGGGCCCGACGGCGGCGCGTCCACCTTCGTGGGCGGCGACGGCATCGGCATCTCCAAGGACTCCGAGAACGCCGACCAGGCCTGGAACTTCATGTCCTGGCTCATGTCGGAGGAGGCGCAGGTCGAGGTCCTCGCCAAGAACGGCGACGTCGTCTCGCGGGCGGACCTGGCGGAGAACGAGTACTCCTCCAAGGACCCGCGCGTCCTGGCGGTCAACGAGGTCGCCGCACAGGGCCGCACCCCGCTCGCGATCAACTTCCAGCAGGCGTTCAACGCCCCCGGCAGCCCGTGGGTGACGATGGTCCGCAACGAGGTGTTCGGCGAGGGCGGCACCGTCGAGACGGACAACGAGGAGATCACCGCGGTGCTGGGGCAGTAGCCGCCCGCAGATGTCAGCTTGCGTGGTCCCGGCGCCGGAGTGGGCGGCGGGACCACGCGCCGAAGTGAACGAGGAGCCACCCCGTGCCCGCGAAGCTTTCAGCCCGCCCACCCGCCAGATCCACGAGACCGGCGATCGTCGCCGTCGCGCGGCGCCGAGCCCTGCACGGCTGGGCCTACGCCGCCCCGACCGCGGTGCTGGTCGTCGGCCTGTTCCTCCTGCCCGTCCTGCTCGTGGGCCAGATGTCGCTCTCCGACTGGCCGCTGCTGTCCGGGAACCAGGGGATCAACGCGCCGGCGAACTACCAGGACGCCCTGGGGCACCGGTACTTCTGGGACTCGGTCGTGTTCACGGTGAAGTACACGGTGATCGCCACTGTGCTGCTCATCGGTCTCGGGCTGGGCCTGGCGCTGCTCGTGCAGGAGTCGAGTCGCTGGTCGGCGGTGCTGCGCACGTCGATCCTGGTACCCAGCGCGCTCGGCCTCGCCTCCGCCTCGCTGCTGTTCTACGCGCTCTACTCGCCGCAGGTCGGCCCGCTCTCGCCGCTCTTGCAGCGGCTCGGTCTCGCGGATGGTCCGGTGACGTTCCTCGGTACCCCGGACAGCGCGCTCTGGTCGACGGTGTTTCTCGTGGTCTGGCGGTTCGCCGGGTTCTACATGCTGCTGCTCATGGTGGGGCTCCAGGGCATCCCGCACGAGGTGATCGAGGCCGCCCGGATGGACGGCGCGAACCGCCGGCAGACCTTCGTGAGCATCACGCTCCCGCTGCTGCGCCCGTCGCTCGCGCTGTGCACTGTCCTGTGCGTCACCGGCTCGCTGCTGGCGTTCGACCAGTTCTACATCCTGACCAAGGGCGGGCCGGACAACAGCACGCTCACGGTCGTCCAGCTCATCTACAACGTGGCCTTCCAGGGCCAGAACGACCTCGGCGTCGCGGCCGCGCTGTCGATAGTCGTCCTGGTAGTGCTCGTCGTCGTGAACGTGGCCCAGATGCGCGCGATGCGCACGAGCCAGGAGGACTGACATGACCACCACCGCACCCCCGAAAACCTCGCCGGCCCCCCAGCTCCGCCGTCAGCCACGCGCCCCGCGAGCCCGCCTCGCGGGGATCGCCCTCCGGACGCCGTACTGGGTACTCACCGGGGCGCTCGCCCTCGTCTTTGTGTTCCCCCTGGTGTGGGCGGGCGTCGCGTCCGTGGCGCCGCAGCCCGGCAGCAGCCAGGTCGACGGCTGGGGCTTCGGCAACTACGTCACCCTCATGGAGTACCAGGCGGGGTTGCCCCAGTACCTGCTCAACTCCACGCTCGTATCGGGCATGACCGTGCTCTTCACGCTGACGGCGTCGGTGCTGGGCGGCTACGCGTTCTCGCGCTTCCGGTTCCCGGGGCGGGACGTGCTGTTCCTCCTCACGCTCGCGATCCTCATGGTCCCGTACGCGACGCTGCTCATCCCGCTCTACGTGATGCTCAACGCGGTGGGCCTGCAGAACACGCTGGTCGGGCTGTCGCTCGTCCTGACGGTGTTCCAGCTCCCGTTCGCGACGTTCATGATGCGGATCTCCTTCGACGCCGTCCCGCGCGAGCTCGACGAGGCGGCGCTCGTGGACGGCTGCTCGTCGTTCCGGGCGCTGCGCACGGTGCTGCTCCCCGCCGTGAAGCCCGGGGTCATCACGGTAGGCCTCTTCGCGTTCCTCGCGGCCTGGAACGACTTCGTCGCGCCGCTCATCCTCATCTCGGACTCCGACAAGATCCCGCTCCCGCTGGCCGTGGCGAACCTCCGGGCCCAGGTCATGGGCATCGTCGACTACGGCGCGACCGAGGCGGGCGTCGTCGTCATGGCGCTGCCGTGCGTCGTCCTGTTCCTCCTGCTCCAGCGGCACTACGTCCGCGGGTTCATGTCCGGGGCGCTCAAGGGCTGACCGTCCGGTTCCCCCAGTTCGTCCGTCCACCCCTCTCGGAGGTCTCCGCATGCTCTTTCCGACCGGACACCGCGGCGCGGCCACGCCCGCGCCAGTCGTGCCCTCGACCGGGCGGCTCCAACCACTCGGCCTCGACCAGGTGCGCATCACCGGAGGCCCGTGGGCCCGCCGCCAAGAGGTGAACGCCACGGCCACCCTCGCCCACATCGAGCACTGGCTCGAGCGTGAGGGCTGGCTCGCGAACTTCGGGCTCGCGGTCACCGGCGGCCTGGCGGAGGGCCGCCGCGGCAGGGAGTTCAGCGACTCGGAGGTGTACAAGCTCCTCGAGGCCATGGCCTGGGAGCTCGGCCGACGGCCCGACGCCGACCTGGAGCACCGGTTCGGCGCGATAGTGCGCAGGGTCGCCGCCGCCCAGGAACCGGACGGCTACCTCGGCACGAGGTTCGGCAGGCCCGGGCAGGAGCCCCGCTACACCGACCTGGAGTGGGGGCACGAGCTCTACTGCCAGGGCCACCTCTACCAGGCGGCCGCCGCGCGGGCCCGCACCGGCCGCCCCGGCGATCTCCTGGTCGAGGTCGCCCGGCGCAGCGCCGACCACGTGTGCGCGACGTTCGGCCCCGACGGCAACCAGGGGGTCTGCGGTCACGCGGAGGTCGAGGTAGGTCTGGCCGAGCTCGGACGCGCCCTCGGCGAGCCCCGCTACCTCGCTCAGGCCGCGCTGTTCCTCGACCGGCGCGGGCACGGGGTCCTCGCCGACATCGAGTTCGGTCGCTCCTACTACCAGGACGACGTCCCCGTGCGCGACGCCGAGGTCTTCCACGGGCACGCCGTCCGGGCCAACTACCTGGCCGCGGGCGCCGTGGACGTGGCGGTCGAGACCGGCGACGAGAAGCTGCTCGACGCCGTCGCCGGGCAGTGGCAGCACGCCCAGGCGCGCCGGACGTACCTGACCGGCGGGCAGGGTTCGCACCATCAGGACGAGGCGTTCGGCGACGACTGGGTGCTGCCCCCGGACCGCGCGTACTCCGAGACGTGCGCGAGCGTCGGCTCGGTGATGGTGTCCTGGCGGCTCCTGCTGGCGCGCGGCGGCGCCGAGTACGCCGACGCGATCGAGCGCGCGCTCACCAATGTCATCGCCACCTCGCCCGCCCACGACGGGCAGTCCTTCTTCTACGCGAACACCCTGCACCAGCGGGTCCCGGCCGAGCACGTCGCCACCGACGAGGTGAGCAAGCGTGCCGAGGCGTCCCTGCGGGCACCGTGGTTCGAGGTCTCCTGCTGCCCGCCCAACGTGGCGCGCACGTTCGCGAGCCTCGCGGCGTACGTCGCCACGATGGACGACGGCGGGGTCCAGCTGCACCAGTACGCGCCGGCCGAGATCCGCGCCACGCTGCCGTCCGGGGCGCAGGTGGCCCTGGACGTCGTGACCGGTTACCCGGTCGACGGCCGGGTCGAGGTCCGGGTGCTGGAGGCGCCGGCGAGCGGCTGGACCCTGACGCTGCGGGTGCCCTCCTGGTCGCCGTCGGCGCGGGTCCGGGTGGACGACGGGGCGGTCCGCGAGGTCGGTCCGGGCGCGGTGCAGGTCGCCGGGCCTGGTGCCGGCGGCCTGGTGGTGCTGGACCTGGACACCGTGCCACGGTTCGTCACGCCCGACCCGCACATCGACGCAGTCCGGGGCTGCGTGGCGGTGCAGCGCGGCCCGGAGGTGCTGTGCCTCGAGTCGGTCGACCTGCCGGCGGGTCGCGGGGTGGACGACATCGTCGTGGACACCTCCGTGCCGCCATGGGAGGTGGACGGCACGGTGTACGTCCGGGCCGGAGCCCTGGTCGGAGACGCCGGAGCCGACGGCGGCTGGCCCTACGCGGCAATGGGCGACGTCGTGCAGCGTCCCCGGCCCGAGCTGCGCGACGTGCCGCTCGTCGCGTACCACGACTGGGCCAACCGCGGACCGGCCACGATGCGGGTCTGGCTCCCGACGCTCTGACCGGGTCTCGGCGCGCAGCCGCGCGCCAGCCCAGTGATTGGGCCCGGACTCCTGGCTAATTCGGGCCTGATCACTGGGCTGGCGCGGTGGTCGGGCGGCTGCGTGCTGAGTTCGGTCGGTTGCACGGCTTCCTTGCTGAGTTCGGTCGGTTGCCCTGAGATCGGTCAATCAAACGACCGAACTCGTGGCAACCGACCGATCTCGTGCGAGCGACGTGACAACTGACCGAACTCACCCGGGCGCCCAGCTCTCACGGTCGGCACCGCGCGCACAGCCGCACCGCCCGCACAGGCCCGCGATCAGGGTTCGCAGCTCACCCCCGCGTACGAGGCCACCAGCTCACGGGTCACCGCATCCCCACCGACGTCGCCGCGCACCCGCACCGTGACCGCCCCGCCGTCGACCTGCGCAGTCCGCGCCGCGAAGGACTGGTAGGCGGCTCGCCCAGCGGCCACGCCGGTGACCTCGCGCGTGCCGTACGGCGTGACGAGCGTGACGTCCACCGGACCGTCGTGGTCGTTCACCGCACGGACGGCCAGGGTCGCGCTGCCGGCCAGGCAGCGTGCCTCGGCCGTGACGGTCACCGCTGGTTCGGCAGGGCCGCCGGTGCCCGGGTCGTCGGCGATGACCCGCCACTCGGTGGCGGCGACCGCGGAGAACTGCGTGCCGTCGCCGTTCGCGTGGACCGTCGCCCGCAAACGCGAGGTCGTGACCGGCCCGAAGGTCATCCGGTTGAACTGGCCGGTGCTCGTCCCGGCCGCCGACGGATCGGGTACGGGCGCCCACTCCTGTGCGGTCTCGTCCCAGTACGACAGCTCCCAGGAGTCGGGTGGGGCCACGCCCACGCCGGTGCCCTGCGGCTGGTCGGCCCAGAACTTGATCTCCGCGGCGGTGAGCCGGATCGGCCGGGACCAGTCGTACCGGACCCACTGGGTGGCCGGATGGTCGCCCGACCATGTGCCCCAGAGCTGCGCCTGCGGCGGGTTCGCGGGATCCAGCCCGTCGTTGAGCGCGAGCACGGAGTTCCAGCCCGCCGTGTACGACGCCGTCGGCGTCGCCAGCGCGGCGACGTTCCCGCTGAGCGGCCCGCCGATGTCGGAGGGAATCGCGATCGTCCGAGCCGGTTCGGCATTGCCCGCCCGGTCGACGGCGCGGTAGCGCACGTCGTGCCGATCCGTGTTCCCGGCGGCCACCGGTCCGTCGTACGGCTCGAACCCGCCGCCGTCCACCGCTACCTCGATGCGCGCGACGCCGGACGTGGCGTCGTCAGCGGTCACCGTCACCGCGCGGGCCCGCTCGTCGAGGGTCGCGGTGCTCCGCGGCGCCGTGCCGTCGATGCGGACGTCGAGCGAGGCCTGCGCCGACGAGTTGCCGGCGCGGTCGGCCGCCGTCGCCGTGACCGTGTGCTCGCCGTCGCCGGTCACCTCCACGTCGGTGTACCGGACGGGGTCCGTGACCACGGGCTCGGCGCCGTCGACCGACGTGGTGAGGACCAGCCGGCCGCCGCCGTCGTCCACACCCGCGACTCGGGCGCGGACCGCGGATCGGAACCAGCCGCCGGTGCCGGCGCTGCCGATCGGGGTGACGATCACCTCCGGGGGCGTCCCGTCGCTCGAGGTGTCAGCCGGATCGACCACCGTCACCGGAGCGGTGACCCGGCCCGCGGCGTAGCCGAGCACCGAACCCTCCACGGTGAGCTCGCCGGGCTGGGCGACGTCCTCGGGAGTGAGCGGGTCCCAGTAGGCGGGCACCTGGAGGGTGTGGCCGCCCGGGTAGGTCGCCGTCACGGTGCCGGGCAGCTCGGTCTCGCCGACCTCGACGGTCATCCGCCCGGGTGTCACCGTCTCGGGCTGCTCGGCCAGCACCTTCCACTCCTCGACGGCGATGCCCGAGTAGGTGGAGCCGTTGGTCGAGGCGTCGAAGACCGCCCGGACCTGCGTGGTCGTCACCGGGTCGAACGACGTCGGCTGATAGCCGGCGGTGCCGGTCGGGTACCCGTCGGCCCCGGGCACGTCGGCCCAGGCGCCGTCGTCGGCGTCCCAGTACTGGATGCGCCACGACGCCGGGGCGGCCACGCCCACGCCGGAGCCCTGCGGCTGGTCGTTCCAGAACTCGATCTGCGACCCGGAGACGCGCACCGGCTGGTCCCAGGTGTACTGCACCCACTGCTGGGGCGGGTTGTTCCCGGTCCAGGTACCCCACATGTCCGGCGGTAACGGGTTGGGCCGCACCAGCTCGTCGTTGAGCGCCTTGACCCAGTACTGCGTGGGCACTGGATCGTTCGAGACGGTGACGCGCGCCTCCTGCGCGACGTTCGCCCGTGGTGTGCGGTCGGGCTCCTTCGGGGGAGTAGTGGTCACCGGGAGCATCCGCGGCGGGCTCTGCGTGTCGTCCCACTCGATGCGGTCGATGGCCACCGACCGCCGGAAGTGGTTGCCGCCCTCTGCGTCGGCCGTGTGATAGGCGATCCACCACTCGCCGTTCAGCTCGACGATGCCGGGGTGGCTCGTCGTCGACGAGACGGGCGGGAGGACGGTACCCCGGTAGGTCCACGGGCCCTCGGCCGACGGCGCCGTCGCGTACGCGATGCACGCGTGATAATTCGCGGGCGTGCACCGGCTGGTGGGGCCGGCGTTGTTGCCCGCGTACGCCAGGTAGTAGGTGCCGTTGCGCTCGAAGAGCCAGGGCGCCTCGAAGAACCCGGTGAGGCCCGTGACGGACCGGACGCCGCCGACCGGCGTCTTCATGTCCTGCGCCAGCTCGACCTGACGCAGGTTGCCGAAGCTGCCCCAGTACATGTGCACGCGGCGGGCGTCGCCCGTGCCGTCCACGAGCACTGTCGGGTCGATGTTGTGGATGGTGTTGGGCGTGGGGAGCCGCTGGGAGACGATGGGCCCGCCCGCGTGGTCGGTCCAGGGGCCGGTGGGGGAGTCGGACACGGCGACGCCGATGCCGAACTTGTCGCCCGCCGGGCTCGCCGCCTCGTGCACGGGGACGTACCAGTAGTACCGGCCGTCGACGCCCTGCTGGACCTCTCCAGCGTAGGCGCGCCCCGGCGTCGCCCACGAGAAGACGTCCTCCGGGCGCATCAGCGACGGGTGGTGGGTCCACTCGCCGGCGTCGACGTCGGCGGTCACGAACGCGCCCCACTCGTTCATGATGAAGTCGTTGCGCGTGGGGCCCGCCTCGTCGTGGCCCGTGTAGACGTAGAGCTGGTCCGCGCTGGTGTTGTTGCCGGGTGCCCCCGCCGGGACGACCAGCGGGGCCGGGTCCGCCGAGTAGTAGCTGCCGTCGGCGAGGATCGGGTTCTCCGTGCTCGTGATGCTCACCGGATCCGCTGCCCGGTCCGTCGCCTGCTCGGCGGCCTGGGCCGCGGGCGCAGTCGGCGCCGTGAGCCCTGCGGCGAGGATCGCCGCCAGGGCGCCTGCCGTTACCGGTCTTCCACCACCGGCCTGCCTCATGCGTGTCTGTCTCATGCGCGTTCTCCTGTCGTGGCACCTCGTCGTGGCACTGCCGCACTGACGCGCCGACCATTTCACAGCGGAGAGCCGCCAACAATGGGTTTCGGTGTTTTTCGGCGTGCAGACTGGCTGCCAGGGTGATCATCAACCGAAAACACCGAAAACCATTGCCGGAGCCGGACGGTGATGCTTCACTGGTCGGCGCCGGGCTCCTCGATGGCGAGCGAGCCGGCGGAACCACCTGGCGGACGCAAGCGAGCCGGGGTGGGGAGCGCAGCGATGCGCGGCCTCCGCCCGAGCGGCCACCGTCCGTCCGACTGCCTGGCCGTCGACGGAGAGGACATGTGATGTCGGGACGAACACGAAGGGGCGCGGTAGCGGCTACCGCTGTGGCGGCGCTGGTCGCCTGCGGGAGCGTGGCGCTCCTGCCGCCCACGGCCTACGCGGCCTCGCCGGTGCTGCCGGGCAACGAGGGCGACGTCGGCGTCTACACCGACGGGCTCACGGACTCCCTGGACATCGGCGACCCGGTGTACCGCAACCTGGACGCGGTGGACGCCGCGCTCGACCCCGGCGTCCCGTTCACCGCGGACAGCATGTACGAGTCGATCTTCGACGCGGACGTCGCGGCCGGTGGCACCGACTTCTACCTCGACCGGGTGCTGGGCGTGACGGGAACGGCAGGCAACTCCGTGCTCCAGACCCGCGGCCGCACGCTGTACATGCGGGGCGGGAGCGGGGCGGCCTGGAACACCATGGGCTTCGCCGGCACCGCCTATGCGGGCGGGCCGAACGACCTGGGGAACTTCTACACGATCACCGTGCCCGGCCAGACCGTGAGCGAGGTGGGTTCCGCCCGGTTCAACGCGCCGAGCCACGCCAAGGCCCGGTACACGATCGGCACTACCGGCGTGACCGCCGACCTGCGCAAGCTGATCACCTACGACAACACCGCGCTGTCCGCCGTCACCTTCACCAACCCCGGCACGAGCGCCGTCACCTTCACCGTGCGTGCCGCGTCGCCGATCGCCCGGGCCGCCGCGGACGCCGCCGACGAGCTGACCGGCACCCGCACCCTGACGAGCGGCGCGAACAACGGGCTGGTCGACACCCCGTGGTCGACCGTGACGGTCGGCCTGAAGGCCGAGGGCTTCGCGCGCAACGGCACCAGCCTGGACCGGGAGGTCACCGTCCCGGCGGGCGGTTCCGTCGACCTGTCGGTGGTCGGCGCGCTCTACTCCCCATCGCTGCCTGACGGCGAGCAGCAGCTCCGCGACTACGCGGACCTGGCGCCCGGCGCCGCGTTCCGCGCAGGTGTGACCGCCTTCAACGAGCGGTGGGCGGCCGACATCCCGTACATCGACGTGCCCGACCCCGCCGTCGAGAAGGCGATCGTGTACCGGTGGTGGGGCGAGCGGTACAACAGCCTGGACGCCAACGAGCCGGGGTACGTCTACCAGTACCCGACGACCATCGAGGGCGTGAACCTGTACCAGAACTCGGTGGTGCTCACGCAGCCGATGCACCTGCAGGACACCAAGTGGATCCGTAACCCGTACCTCGCGTACGGCCAGGTCCTGAACGTCGGCGAGCTGTCCGGGTCCTCGGCCTTCCTCGACAGCCCCGGGCACACGAGCTGGAACAACCACTACTCCCAGTACCTCGGCACGGCAGGGCTGGAGGCGTACAACGTGCACGGCGGCGGACCCGACGTCGCCGGGCGGTTCGCCCACTACTTCGAGCAGGACGGCGTAGGCCAGCTCGAGCACTACGACGGCAACGACGACGGCCTCATCGCCTACGACACCAACTACATGCCGGGCAACGACGCCGACGCGATCAGCTTCGGCTACCCGCGCACCAACGGCGGGGCGCCCGGCGCCCGCACTATCGAGCGGCCCGAGTCGGCGTACGTCTGGGGCGCGTTCGACGCCGCCAGCAAGCTCTACGACATCGCCGGCGCCGACCCGTCGCGCGTGACCGAGACGGCCGCCGAGGCGGACCGCATCCAGCAGGCGGTGCTCGACAACCTGTGGAGCGAGGAGACCCAGATGTTCCTCGCGGGGACGTCGCACGGCGCGACGTCGGCGGCGTCGTCGGGCGGCAGCGCGAACCCGCTGCCCGTGCCGGAGCGGGACCTGATCCCCGCCAAGGAGTCGAACCTCTACGACGTCTACGCGCAGAACCTCATCCCCGCGGACGAGTGGGAGAAGTACGTCGACGGGTTCCGGTTCCTGCGCTACGGCGACAACTTCCCGGTCTTCCCGTTCTACACGGCCAACCAGTACGACCGGTCGAAGTTCGCCATCGGTGGCTCCAACAACTTCTCGAACATCAACTTCACCGTCCAGTACCGGGGCGTGCGCTCCGCGCTGCGCCACTACGACCCCGAGCAGCGGTACATCACGCCGGAGTACGCGGCAAAGCTGCTCGACTGGATGGCGTGGAGCATCTACCCGAACGGTGACGCGCGCGTCGCCAACCAGGCCGAGTACTACTCGGGCTGGAACGCGGAGACGCAGACCTACAACCGCAACAACCCCAACCACGTGATGCTCGGCAACATGAGCTACATCTTCGTCGAGGACATGGCGGGCCTCCAGCCCCGTTCGGACGACCTCATCGAGCTCTCGCCGATCGACCTCGGCTACGAGCACTTCATGGTGAACAACCTGCGGTACCACGGCCACGACGTCACGGTCGTCTGGGACCCGGACGGCACGCACTACGGCCTCGGCGCCGGCTACTCGCTGTTCGTCGACGGGGAGCGCAAGGCGTCCGCGGAGAGCATCGGCTCCTTCGTGTACGACCCGGCCGCCAACGAGGTGGTAGACGCGGACGCCGGTATCGGTGCCGTCGTCGTCGCTGACCAGGGTGTCGACCTGCCCGCCGCGGTGGACACCCCGATCGAGGACGAGCGTGTCGTCTCCTACCTGAAGACGGCGGGGATCGACCTTCAGGAAGACGCCGTCAATCTCGCGGAGGGCGCGACGCTCAGCTCGTCCGCCACGCAGGTCGGCGCCCGTCCGACGCCGTGGCGCAACTTCCACACCCCCGGCTTCTCCAGCGGATCCATGAACTACACGCCCGGCGCCATCGCCACGACCGAACGGCCCGTGTCCCTGGATGCGGTGACCGACGGCGTGACCGTGAACGAGCCCTACTGGGGCAACTACGGGACCGACGGCGACACCGGCCACGTGGAGCTCGACCTCGGCGAGCCGGTGGCGATCGACAACGTGAAGGTCTGGTTCGTCAGCGACCGGCAGGACGGCGGCTACGCCGAACCGCAGCGCTACTCGATCCAGGTGCCGGACGGCCAGGGCGGCTGGACGGCGGTCCCGGGACAGGCCAAGGCGCCCAAGGTGCCAGGGCCCAAGACGAACGACGCGCTGTTCCCGACCGCCACCACCGACCGCGTCCGGGTCTCGTTCACGAACGCGCCCGGCCACTGGACGGCGATCTCCGAGATCCAGGTGTTCGACTCGGGCCGGGAGGTGCCGCCCGTGCAGAACGACCCGCCGGCGGTCACGGCGACGTCGGACGACAGCGCGGACGGCAACCTGTCCACGCTGCTCGTGGCCACGGCCACCGACGACGGCATCCCGGAGGACGGCGAGCTCACCTACGGCTGGGAGACCGTCTCGGCCCCTGAGGGTGCGGGCGTGATCTTCGCCGACGACGCCGCGCTCACCACCCGCGTGACCGGCACCGCGGCGGGTCAGTACGTGTTCCGCTTCCGCGCGGCGGACGGGGAGCTCACCACCACCCGGGACGTCACTGTGACCCTTGCCGAACGCGAGACGTCCGCCGAGTTCGGGCGGCTCGCCACCATCACGACCAGCGGTGCCTCGCCGTGGGAGAACCCGCTGCGGGTCAACGCTGAGTCGACGCCGGCAAGCTCGGCCCCCGGTGCCGGCAACGGCTGGGGCACCTGGGGCCAGGCCCAGAACGGCACCAGCGAGGCGCAGGCCGCCTGGATCCGGTACTCGTGGAGCGCGCCGGTCCAGGTCAGCTCCGCCGACCTCTACTGGTACGACGACAACGGCGGCGTCCGCACCCCGCGGGCCGACACCTACGTGGTCGAGTACACGACGGACGGCAGCACCTGGAGCCCGGTCACCCTCGCGGACGGGTCCACGTACGGCGGCGCGCTCGCCAAGAACACCTACAACCACCTGGCCTTCGAGCCGGTGGAGGCGAGCGCGCTGCGCATCCGGGTCTGGGGTGTGCAGACCGGCGGCGCGGGGACCGGTGTCCTGCGCTGGCGGGTCAACGGCGACACGGTGGACTCGGTGGCGAGCCCTGTGATCATGCGGACCACCACCGGCGTCGTCCCGGAGCTGCCCGGTGGGCTCGACGTCGTCTACTCGGGCGGCACCCGCGGAGCCCTGCCCTTCACCTGGCAGGAGATCACCCCGGCGATGGTCGCCGAGACCAACGTCGAACCGTTCACGGTCTACGGCACCAACTCGGAGTACGGACTGATCGCCGAGGCCCAGGTGTACGTGCGGCCGGAGACGGCCCAGGACGGCATAGCCATCCAGGGCGCGGAGCAGTTCGAACGGACGGTCGACGTCGGCGAGCTGCCCCACCTGCCGACCCGCGTGGCCGTGTCGTACAACGACGGGTCCCGCGACAACCAGGCGATCGGCGTCGAGTGGGACTTCGACGAGTCGGTGGTCCAGCAGCCTGGCGTGCACGTCGTCACCGGGCAGCTCGTGCTGCCCGACTACGTGAGCGAGGCGGGCACCACCCAGACCACGCTCACGCTCACCGTGCGCGGTGATCCCGCCGAGGGGCCGGTGGTCACGGCCACCGCCGAACCACGCTGCCTGGCCGGGCGGGCGACCCTCGCCGTACGGGCGGTGAACGACGAGGACGGCCCGCTCGACGTCACGCTGTCGACCGCGTTCGGCGACAAGGCGGCGACCGGCGTCGCATCCGGCGCGGCGGCCTACCAGTCGTTCGCCACGCGCACCGCTGCGGTCACCGCGGGCACCGCCACGGTGACGGCGAAGGACGGCGCCGGCCGCACCTCCGAGACCAGCGTCGAGTACCCCGCGCTCACGTGCGGCTGACGGAAGGGAGCACCATGCGCAGCGAACCTGGGACCACGCCGCAGGCCACATCGCAGAGCGTGCCGCGGACGACGGCGTTCTCTCGCCGGTCGCTGCTCCGCATCGGAGCAGCCGGCCTCGCCGGGGGCGTCGTCGCCCTCGGGCTCCCCGTCGGGGCGGCCGCCGCCGCCCCGGCGGGGGCGGGACCGGCCGCCGTCGCGCGGCTGCCCCGCCGCCACCTGCGGCTCCTGGACCGGACGGCGGCGTCGGACCGCTGGCTCGCCGCGCCGTTCCCGCTCGCCGACGTGACCCTCGCGCCGAGCGTCGCCACCCGGTCGCAGGACCAGCTCCTGCACCTGCTGCGGGTCTACCCCGTGGACCGGGTGCTCGCGGTCTTCCGCCGGAACGCGGGCCTCGACACGCGGGGCGCCAACCCGCCGGGCGGCTGGGAGGGTTTCGGCCATGCGAACGAGCAGGCCTGGGGCCCCGACGACTACCCCGGCCGGGCCAACGTCCAGACCGCCAACCTGCTGCGCGGCCACTACGGCGGCCACTTCCTGTCGGCGCTCTCGCTCGCGTGGGCCTCGACCGGCGAGCAGGTGTTCAAGGACAAGGTCGACGAGATGGTGGCCGGGCTGGGCGAGGTCCAGGCGGCGCTCGCCGCGATGGGCCGGTTCACCCATCCGGGCTTCCTCGCCGCCTACGGCGAGTGGCAGTTCAGCCAGCTGGAGAAGTACGCCCCGTACGGCGAGATCTGGGCGCCCTACTACACGTGCCACAAGATCATGGCCGGGCTGCGGGACGCCTACCAGCTCGCGGACAGCGACCGGGCGCTGGAGATCCTTGCGCCCATGGCGGACTGGGTCTCCGGCCGCCTCGACCCGCTGCCCGCCGAACATCTGACGCGGATGTGGGGCATCTACATCGCCGGCGAGTACGGGGGCATGAACGAGGTGCTGTGCGACCTCGCGGCGATCACCGGCGAGGACCGGTACCTGGCGACCGCCCGGAAGTTCGACCTGACCCCGCTGGTCGACGCGTGCGCCGAGGGCCGGGACACGCTCAACGGCAAGCACGCCAACCAGCACATCCCGCAGTTCCCCGGCTACCTCAAGGCCTACGAGCAGACCGGGGAGCAGCGGTACCTGGACGCCGTCACCGGGTTCTGGGGGATGGTCGTACCCGGCCGCACCTACGCGCACGGCGGCCACGGGGAGGGGGAGCTGTTCGGCCCGCCCGGTACCGTCGCGGGCGACATCGGGGCACGCAACGCCGAGACCTGCGGCACGTACAACATGCTCAAGCTGTCCCGTCAGCTGTACCTGCACACGCTCGACCCGAAGTACCTGGAGTACTACGAGCGCGGCCTGCTCAACCACATAGTGGGCTCCAAGCGGAACACGACGTCGGACACGAGCCCCGACGTCACCTACATGTACGGCGTGAACCCCGGCACCCGCCGCGAGTACGGCAACACCGGCACCTGCTGCGGCGGCACCGGGCTGGAGAACCACGTCAAGTACGCAGACACCGTGTACCTGCGGTCAGCGGACGGGACGGCGCTGTACGTGAACCTCTACCTCGCCTCGACGCTGGACTGGCCCGAGCGCGGGCTGCGCGTCGTCCAGGAGACCCAGTACCCGAAGGCTGGTTCCACCCGCCTGACGTTCGACGGCTCCGGTGAGCTCGACCTGCGGCTGCGCGTGCCCGGCTGGGTGCGCAAGGGCTTCACGGTCCGGGTCAACGACGCGGTACTGGACCTGGAGGCGGTGCCGGGAGAGTACGTCAGCATCACCCGCACCTGGGCGTCCGGCGACGTGGTCGACGTCGACATGCCGTTCAGCGTCCGGGCGGTGCCGACCGTCGACGACCCGGCGGTGCAGAGCATCGAGTGGGGACCCACGGTGCTGCTCGTCCGCGACCCCTCGACGAGCTACCTCGACATCTCCCTCTACGGCCACGTGGGCCTGGACGGCACCCTCGACAGTGCGTTCGAAGCCACCGGCGACGGCTACTTCCGGCTCGGGGACCGCGTCCTCGAACCCGCGTGGTCGGGCGACCACACCACCTACCACATGTACGTGCGCCGCTCGGAGCCGCGGGTCGTGTTCGCCGGCCTGGACAGCGGGGTGGTGAACGCCGCCCGCCCGGGCGGCACGACCCTGCTCGACGCCGTCTGGGCCGACGGCGGGTTCGCGACGAGGGCGGACTTCCTGGCTCGCGTCCAGACGGTGACCGAACGGTTCACCACCGAGGGGCTGATCAGCCGGCGGGACGCCCAGCGGATCCTGCTCACCGCGGGCAAGGCGAGGATGGCATGAGAACACGACGCAGCACCGCCGTCCGCCGTCGCGCCATCGCCGTATTCGGCGCGCTGGTCATCGGCCTGACCGGCATCGGCCCCGCATCGGCCGCGGAGCCGGCGAACGTCGCGCTCCTCGGCACGCCGAACGCCAGCTATACCGCCTCCTGGAACCGCGTCGCATCCGTGAACGACGGCGAGGGCGTCAGCACCGGCGGCTCGCACGAGGACACCTGGGCGACCTGGGGCGAGGACCCCCGCCCCGCGCGCCAGTGGCTCGAGTACACGTGGGAGGTGCCCGTCCGGGTCGACCGGTCGGTCCTGCGGTTCTGGTCGGACGGGACCGAGCCCAACGGCGACAACGTGCGCGTACCCAGCTCCTGGACCATCCAGTACTGGGACCAGGCCACCGGGGCGTTCGCCGACCTGCCCGCGCCGAGCGGCTTCCCGACCGACCGCCTCGGCCTCAACGAGACCACCTTCGAGCCCGTCTCGACCACCAGGCTGCGGGCGACCTTCCAGGCGCTCGCGGGTGGTACGGCCAGCACGTACTCGGCGGTAGGGGTCTCCGAGTGGGAGGTCTGGGGTACGGGCGGGGTCGTGGAGCCCGACCCGGAGGACCCGTTCGGCCCGATCGACCACACGCCGGTGCACATCCCCACCCAGGTGGGTGTGCTGCCCGAGCTGCCGGACGAGCTCGACGCCGCCTACGAGGACGGGCGGGTCGTGCGCGTTGCGGTGACCTGGGCGGACGTCCCTGCCGACGACGTCGCCGAACCTGGCTCGTTCGAGGTCACCGGCACGTCGCCCGATCTGGTGGAGCCGGTCACGGGCACCGTGTACGTCCGGGACGGCGAACCCGGCCCGGTCGTCACGGTCGACAACGTCGCGGTGGTCACCGTCGCGGGCACGTCGCCGGTGCTGCCGCCGTCGGTCACCGCGGAGTACGACGACGGGTCGCGGGACAGCCGCATCCCGGTCGGCTGGGACGACGTCGACGCCGGCGACTACGCGGAGCCGGGCGGTCTGTTCTTCGTCGCCGGGATCGTCGAGGACACCGACGTGCCGGCCGAGGCCGTCGTGTTCGTCCTGGAGCCGGACACCGCGGAGGACACCTCCCCGCCGTCGGTCACCCTGACCGCCGAACCTGCGGCGGCGCCGTCGGGCTGGTTCGTGGAGCCCGTCACGGTCACCGTACGGGCGAGCGACAACCGCGACCCGGACCCCCTCGTCGAGGTGGTCGTCGACGGCGGCGAGCCGGCCCCGTACACCGGGCCGTTCACGCTGGACGGCGACGGGACGCACACCGTGCGCGTGCTGGCGACGGACGCGGCGGGCAACGTCGGCGAGGCGGAACGGGACCTGCGGGTCGACACCACCGCACCCGTGACCACCGCGGACGCCGAGAACCTCGGTTCGAGCGTCGAGATCACGCTCGTAGCCGACGACGGCGACGGATCCGGCGTGGACCGGATCCAGTGGGAGGGGCCAGGGACGTTCGGGGGCACCTACACCGGACCGTTCACGCGGGCCCTGACGGACACGGAGCAGGTCATCGAGTTCGCGGCCACCGACGTGGCGGGCAACCCGGAGGAGCGCAGATCGCTGACGCTGCCCGCCGCCGGGGCCGAGCTGCCGGTGACGGCGGAGGCCTCCGCCCGCTGCGTGGCGGGCCGGGTGCACGTCGCGGTGCGGGCGACCAACGGCTCGGACGTCCCCGTCGACGTCGTCCTCACCACCGAGCACGGGTCGCGCGACGTGGCCGGTGTGCAGCCCGGGGCGAGCGCGTACCAGTCGTTCGCCACCCGGGTCGCCTCGGTCTCCGGGGGCACCGCCTCGGTGACCGCCACGGGCACCGTCGACGGTGAGGAGGTCACCGTCCGGCACGACCTCGCGCTCGCGGCCCTGTCCTGCGCCTGATCAACAACCACCAAGACACGAAGAGACGAGACGAGATGATGAGCAGCCGAACCACCCAGCGGATCGCGGCGGCGGCGGCGGGTATGGCCGTCGCGGCGACGGTCGGTGGCCTCGCCACCACCGCGATGGCCGCCGACGACCCCACCGGCGTCGACCTGTCAGTGACCATCGAGGACAACACGCCCGGCGCCCTGAGCATGTCGGTGGCGCCCAACGACGGCGTGGTCCTCGCCGAGGAGGGCTCCGACGCGGAGGCCCGGCAGTTCCTGGGCACCCTGCCCACGGTGACCGTCGCCGACACGCGGGACGCCGGGGAGATCCCGGAGGGCGCGTACTGGGCGGTGGTCGGCCAGGCGAGCGAGTTCACTGCGGAGGGACGCGCGCCGATCGGGCCCGAGTACCTCGGCTGGGCGCCGCGCCTGCTGACCCCGTCACCCTCGGGCGACGTGGCGGCGGGCGAGCCCGTGTCCAGCGTCCTCCCGGACGGTTCGGGCGGCGCCGCCGTCGGCCTCGAGGGGCAGGAGCTGCTCCTGTCCACCTGGGCCTCGGGCGCCGAGGCGGGCCCGTGGGACGTGACGGCGGACCTCACGCTGCGCACCCCCGCGACCGTCGCCCCGGGCGACTACACCTCGGTCCTGACCCTCTCCCTCTTCGAGGGCTGACCACCTGTCAGACGCTCGGCCACGTGTCAGACCACCGGCCACGTGTCAGACGCTCAGGTCACCCGGGTGACCTGAGCGTCTGACACGTCACGGACCGTCTGACACATCACGCAGAAAGGCCCGTAGATGCGCATCCCCACGGCAGCCAGGACGGTCGCCGCCCTGGTCACCTCCGCGGCCCTCGTGCCGGTCATCTGGTCGGCACTCGCCATGGCGGCGCCGGCCGCCGTCACGGCGGGTGCCGCCGACGACGACCGCGTCACCTGGTCCGTCGTCCCCGCCGACGCGTCGGGTCCCGACGGGCGCCGGGTGGTCGACCTGGAGCTCGAACCGGGCGAGCGCGCCGTCGACCACGTGGCGGTGAGCAACCACTCGGCGACCGAGGTGACGTTCGCGCTGTCGGCCAACGACGGGTACCTGACCGACCTTGGCAGCTTCGACATGCGGCCCGCCTCCGTCCCGCCCACCGACGGCGGTGCGTGGATCACCGTGGCGGACGAGGTGGTGGTCGGCCCGGGGGAGACCGAGGTGGTGCCCTTCGAGGTGACGGCGCCCGCCGACGCCGTGCCCGGCGACCACCCGGCCGGTGTCGCGGCGTCGGTGCGCTCAGGTGGGGAGATGCAGGTCGACTCCCGGGTAGGTGTTCGTGTGAACCTGCGCGCCCCTGGGGAGGTGGTCGCGGTGCTGGACGCCGAGCTGCTCGACGTGTCCTACACGCAGGGGTCCAGCCTGCTGGGTCCGGGTGAGCTCGTGGTGCGGTACGCGGTGGTCAACGACGGGACCGTCGCGTTGCGGACAACCACCGAGTTCCGTGCGGACAGCCGGTTCGGCGGCGCGGACGCGTCCGCGCCATCGGGCGAGGGGCTGGAGGTGCTGCCCGGTGGCCGTCGCGAGGTGACCGTCCGGGTGCCCGAGGTCTGGCCGCTCGGACCGTTCGGCGTCGAGGCGGTGGTGCGCGGCGCGGTCCCCGAGGGCGGCCCGGACGTGGCGGTGCCGGCGGACGTGCCGCTCACCGGCACAGCATGGGCGCTGCCGCTGCCGCATCTCCTGCTGCTGCTCGTCCTCGTACTCGTCGCGTGGGCCACCCGCAGGGCGCTGCGCGCACGCCGCGCCAGGCTCGACCATCTGATCGAGCAGGCCCGCGCGGAGGGCCGTGCCGAGGTTCTGGCGGCATCCGGCCCGAGCTGACTACCTGGCAAGACGCTCGACAAACCTACCCGGTAGCCGTAATTCACCCTGCTAGGGTCGGTGCGATCCTGTGCGCAAGAACGGACCGCGAGGAGGCGGTGATGACCGAGATCGAACCGGTCTACGGGGCGGGCACCCTGCTCCTGATTGCGGCGGCTGCGGTCGCCCTGCTCCTGTTCCTGATCATCCGGCTGAAGCTGCACGCGTTCGTCGCGCTCGTGCTCGTCAGCCTGCTCACGGCGGTCGCAGCGGGGATCCCGATAGCGGATGTCCCCGACGCGCTGCTGACCGGGTTCAGCGGGACGCTGGGTTCGGTGGCCCTGCTGGTGGGCTTCGGCGTCATGGTCGGCAGGCTGCTGGAGACCACCGGCGGCGCGCAGGTCCTTGCCGACACGCTCATCGCAAGGTTCGGCGAGAAGCATGCGCCGCTCGCGCTCGGCGTCGCCGCGCTCATCTTCGGCTTCCCGATCTTCTTCGACGCCGGCCTCGTGGTGTTCCTGCCGATCATCTTCACCGTCGCGCGCCGGTTCGGGGGCGGCATCCTCCGGTACGGGCTGCCCACGGCCGGAGCCTTCGCCGTCATGCACGCCGTGGTGCCGCCGCACCCCGGGCCGGTCGCCGCCGCCGACCTGATGGGCGGGAACATCGGCTTCACTCTTCTCCTGGGCGTGCCGGTGGCCATCGCCGCCTGGTTCCTGGGCGTCCACTACGTGGCCCGCTACCTGAGCGGGCGGTACGTCATCGATATCCCGACCGCGGTCTTCGGCCAGCTGAACGGCGGCCGGGACCAGGATGCCGACGGGGGCACCGGAGACGGGGGTACCGGAGCGGGCGGCGCGCCGACGGCGACCGCAACCCAGGCCCCGCCAGGGTTCGGCACCGTCTTGTTCATCCTGCTCCTGCCGCTGGTGCTGATCTCGCTCAACACGGTGGTCAGCACGCTGGTCACGGCGGACATCGTCGCCGAGGACGCCGTCTGGGCGAACGCCCTGACGCTCGTCGGGCAGACCCCGATCGCGCTGCTCATCACCGTGCTGGTCGCTCTCGCGATGCTGTCCCGTGGACGGTTCTCGATGGGCCAGGCCACCGGCATCCTCGACGACGCGCTCGGCCCGATCTGCTCGATCATCCTGATCACCGGTGCGGGCGGCATGTTCGGCGGCGTGCTGCGCGCGAGTGGCATCGGCTCGGCGCTCACCGAGTCGCTGTCCGACCTCGGCATACCGATCCTCCTGCAGGCGTTCGTGATCGCGACCGTGCTGCGCGTCGCCCAGGGTTCCGCGACGGTCGCCCTGACGACGACGGCCGGGCTGATCTCGGCACAGGTGGCCGCGGAGGGCCTGAGCGACATCAAGATCACACTCCTGGTCTTCGCGGTGGCGGCCGGCGCGACCGTCCTGTCGCACGTCAACGACTCCGGATTCTGGCTCGTGAGCAGGTTCTTCGGCATGGACGTCAGGACGACGCTCAGGACCTGGACCGTCCTGGAGACGACCCTCGGCCTCGCCATCTTCCTGATCGCCGCACTGCTCTGGCTCGCGACCGATCTCGTCACCTTGCTGGTGGCGGGATGAGCGCGCCCCGCCACCTGGTGGTCATGGGCGTCACCGCGACCGGCAAGACGACGGTCGGCCGCGCGCTCGCGGAGGCGCTCGGCGGCGTGTTCGTCGAGGGCGACGCGTTCCACCCGCCCGCGAACATCGAGAAGATGTCGGCCGGGATCCCCCTGGACGACGACGACCGGCGCCCGTGGCTGCGCTCGCTCGCCGACGAGATCACCCGGCTCGACGCCGCGGGGGAGATCACTGTGACCGCCTGCTCCGCGCTGCGCCGGGTGTACCGCGACTGGCTGCGCGAGGGCCATCCCGGGCTGTTCTTCGTGCACCTCGACTCGACGTCCGACGTGCTGCTCGACCGGATGAGGCGCCGTACCCACTTCATGCCGCCGTCGCTGCTGCAGTCCCAGCTCGACACCCTGGAGCCGCTCGAGCCGGACGAGGCGGGCGTCGTCATCGACGACACGCCGCCTGCCGACGTCGTGATCGCGACCAGCCTCGCCGCCGTCCGGGCGGCGTGACGCTCCCCGGAACCCGGATGCCTACAGCGCGAACTCCTCCGGGGGCCAGCCGCCGGGGACGGGCTGCTGGAGCGGCGACGGGAACGTCACGGGCAGCCGGGCAGGGAAACGCATCCACGGGCTGGTCGCCCACTCGACCTTGTCCGGGTCGCCGACGAAGGTGACCTGCAGGCGCTGCAACAGCTCCGCCACCGCTATCCGCGCGATGACCCGCCCGAGGCGCGGCGCGGGGCACCGGTGCGGCCCGGCGCCGAACGACAGGTGGGCCCGGTTGCCCACGGTGTCCCACGGGTCGGCGGTCTGGACCTGCGGGTCGTGGTTGGCCGCGTGCACCCCGACGATCACCGCCGCCCCGCGCTCGATCAGCTTGTCGCCCATCGTCACCTCGCGTGTGGCGAACCGCGGCATGAGGTTGGGGTTCGTCGTCGAGCGCCACAGCACCTCGTCGAGGGCGTCGTCGATGTGCAGCCGGCCCCCGGAGACCCGGTGGGAGAAGCGCGGGTCGCTCAGGACCAGTGCGAGCGTCTGCGCGATCCAGGCCAGCAACGACTCGTTGGCCGCCAGCGTGATGGCGGTCAGGGTCTGCGCCCGTTCCAGGTCGCTCTCGAAGTTGTCGTGCACGGCCAGGATCCCCGCGATGTCGCGGGTGCCGAGCGCCCTGCTGTGGGCGATGTGCCCGGTGACGATCTCCAGCAGCTCGACGGTCCGCTCGCGCGCCGCGGCGCCGGACTCGAAGATCGCCCGGGTGATCTCCTGGAGGCGCTGCGCCTGTCCCGGTTCGAGCCCGTCGAGCTCGGACAGGACGAGGAACGGTACGACCGCCGCGTACTCGGCGACCAGGTCCGCGCGGCCCCGGTCCTCGAACCGGTCGATGAGCATCCCGCACAGCCTGCGCGTGATCGCGCCCGCCCGGGCCTCGTCGACCTGACCCAGCGCGTCGTCGACGGGTGGCCGCATGCGGGCGTGCTTGGCGCCGTCGGCGTCGGCGAGCGTCGGTTTCGGGGCGCGGGGGAGCACCAGATGGAGCGCCGACTGCGGGCCGAGCAGGTTCTCGGCGTGGCCGTGCCAGATCGCCGGGTCCTTGATGAAGGTGCGGTCGTCCCGCAGCACGCCCACCGCTTCGTGGTGGCCGAGCACGAGCCAGGCAGGCACGCCCGGCTCCAGGTCCACCGGCGCGACCGTTCCCCACCGGAGCCGTAGCCGCTCGTAGACCTCGCTGGCGTCGGCGGCCGCCGTCGTCTCCACGAGGAGCGTGCGGTCACTGACGTCGCCCAGCCGTACCAGCGGGCCCGATGGCGGTCGTGCGGTCACGATTCCCCTCTCGACGACAGCTCTGCGCGACGGTGTGACCCCGCGCACAAGCACTCGCTCCGGATGCTAGTGGACCGACGCTCCGGATTGGCGAAACGGCTCCGTCACGATCCGGTCCGGCCGGTGCCCGGCGGCTTGTCGCCACCCGTCGGTATGGGCAGGATGTGCGCCATGCCCCAGGCCACACCCCTGCTTCGACTCCTCAACGTGCTGCTCGCACCCGGTATGCGCACCCGCAAGGACCCCGACGCCGTCTTCGAGCGGCTGCTCCAGGAGGTCCAGGAAGGGCGTGTCCCGCTCGGCGCCGACGACCTCGCCGCGCTCGACGGGCTGCGGCTGCTCCTCGCCGACCACGCCGCCAACCCCGACCTGAGCGGCATGGGGTGGATGAGCACCCAGCAGCAGATCCGGGAGCGGCTGGACAACCGCGCGGTGGTCCGCGACATCCAGGCGAACCATCCAGTGGTGCGCGACGAGCCGGTGACGGCGCCGGTCTTCGTCGTCGGCCTGCCGCGGACCGGGACCACGCTCACGTACAACCTGATCGCGCGCAGCCCGGGCAACCGCGGCCCCAAGCTCTGGGAGATGACCAACCTCGGCCTGCCACGCCCGGACGCGGAGCGCGCGAAGCTGATCGCACAGGCCCGCAAGCGGTTCGCGACGGTGGCGAAGCTGAGCCCCGCGTGGGCGCACCTGCACCCGCTGGTCGCCGACAGCGAGGAGGAGGACTTCATGCTGCGCGCCCACACGGAGATGTTCGCGACATGGGGGCCCGCACCGCGCTACCTGGACTACGTGTCGGACGCCGACCTCACCGCCGACTTCCTGTTCCTCCGCGATGCCCTGCAGGTCATCGCGGCAGGCGAGGCGCCGGACCGCTGGGTCCTCAAGCACCCGATGGACCTGTGGCGGCTGCCGGAGATCCTGCGCGCCTTCCCGGACGCGCGGTTCGTCTGGACGCACCGCGCGCCCGGTGCCGCCGTCGCCTCGGGCTGCTCGATGGCCGAGGCGACCCACACGATGTACATCAAGCCGGGCCGGATCGACCTGGCCCGGATCGGCCAGGAGTGGCTCGGGATCTCGGCCGGCGGGGTCGAGCGCGCGATCAAGCTGCGCGAGCAGCTCCCCGACGACGCCGTGATCGACGTCCTCTACGACGACCTGCTCGCCGACCCGGGGACGGTGCTGCGCGGGGTCTTCGACCGGCTGGACCTGACCTGGGGCGAGCAGGACGAGGCCAACCTGGCGGCATCGCTCGACCGAACCGGTCACCGCCCGCACGCCTACACGCTGAACCGTTACGCCCTGACGGAGGCGAAGGTCGCGGAGGCGTTCGCGTCGTACGAGCTCCCGCCGTCCGCCCTCTGACAAACCGCTGAGTGCGTGATATTTGCCCTCCTGACACTGTCAGAAGGGCAAATATCACGCACTCAGCGAGGGGTCAGCGGGCAGCCGGGCCCGGGGGGAATTCTGGGCGCTCGAAGGCGTCGCGGATGCGGAGGCGGATGGTGGCGTCCAGCGCCTGGAGCTTCTTCGAGGCGCCGCGCTCGGTCACGTCCGAGATGTCGGTGACCACGTAGCCGATGTCGCCGCGCGTGGCGAGCATCTGGCCCTCGATGTTGGCGCCGTGGTCGGCGAAGATCTGGTTCACCGTGGCCAGGACGCCGGGCACGTTGCGGTGCAGCAGCTTGATCCGGCCGACGCCCGTGTGCTCGAGCTGCAGGTTCGGCAGGTTGACGCTGAGCATCGTCGAGCCGGTCGCCACGTAGTCGCTGAGCTTCTTGGCCACGAACTGGCCGATCGCCTCCTGCGCCTCCTCCGTGGAGCCGCCGACGTGGGGCGTGAGGATCACGTTGGGCAGGTTGCGCAGCACCGACTCGAAGGTGTCGCCCCGCTTCTTGGGCTCCTCCGGGAAGACGTCGACCGCGGCGCCCGACAGGTGCCCCGACGTGATGTGCTCCGCCAGCGAGTCGACGTCGACGACGAACCCGCGGCACAGGTTGAGGAAGATCGCGCCCTGCCTCATGCGGGCGAACTGCTTCTCGCCGAACAGCCCCGCGTTGCCCGAGCGGCCGTCCACGTGCAGCGTGACGATGTCGGCGGTCTCGAGGAGCTCGTCGAGCGTCTCGACGCGGCGGGCGTTGCCGAGCGCCAGCTTCTCGGCGGTGTCGTAGAAGATCACCGACATGCCGAGGTTCTCCGCGAGCACGGAGAGCTGCGAGCCGATGTTGCCGTAGCCGATGATACCGAGCGTGCGGCCGCGCACCTCGTGCGACCCCTCGGCGGACTTGTCCCAGACGCCGGCGTGCAGGGCGCGGTCGCGCTCCGTCATCCGGCGGGTCAGGGAGATGATCTCGGCGATCGCCAGCTCCACCACCGACCGGGTGTTGGAGAACGGCGCGTTGAACACCGCGACGCCGCGGTTCGCGGCGGCGGTCAGGTTGATCTGGTTCGTGCCGATGCTGAAGGCACCCACGCCGACGAGGCTCGTGGCCTCGGCCAGGACGCGCGCCGTCACTTCGGTCTTGGACCGGATACCCAGGAGGTGGACGCCGTCGAGCGCGGCGATCAGCTCGTCCTCGTCGAGGGCTCCCTTGCGGTAGTCGACCTCGTACCCGGCCGATTCCAGGATCGGGACGGAGGTGGGGTGGACGTTCTCGAGGAGAAGGGCTCGCTGCACGCACCCATGGTGCGCCAGGGGAGGCGGAAGCAACAAACGAACGGGGGCCACGTCCCGCCTGCTGGGACACGGCCCCCGCAAAGAGGTCAGAACCCTTCCGGAAGGTCCCTGCCGTGCACCACCACGAGGCGCTGGGTCGGGCGGGTCATCGCCACGTAGAGGTCGCTCGTCGCGCCGGCCCCCTCGGCGATCGCGGCCGGCTCCACCAGCACCACCGCGTCGAACTCCAGGCCCTTGGTCTGCCGCGGTGCGAGCACCGTGACCTGCGCGTCCTCCGGGCGCTGCGCCGCCAGCCGGGCGGCCTCGGCCGCGCCGACCGCCTCGGGCAGGGCCGTGGCGACCGCCTCGGCCAGCCGCGCGACGCCGTTCGTCGGCGCCACGACCGCCACGCGCCCGGCGTCCGGCCCCACGAGCTCCTTGACGAGGGCGAGCGCCTCGGCGACCACCGCGTCGTCGTCCGGCAGCCCGTCGGGGCCCAGCGCGGTACGCACGGCGGTGAGGGAGTCCTCGACGTCGCGCGCCGCGCGCAGCTCCGAGACGGGCAGCCCGGCCGCCCGCGCGACGGCCTGGGCCGTGTCCGCGACCGTCGACGGCGTGCGGTAGGAGACGGTCAGCTCGGCGAGCCGCCAGCCGTCGTGCAGCAGCGGCGTGAGCATGCGGTCCCAGTTGCGGGCACCCGCGGCGGACGACGTCTGGGCGACGTCGCCGACGATGGTCATCGACCGGGTGGGCACCCGGCGCACGAGCGACCGCCAGGCCATGGGGGAGAGCTCCTGCGCCTCGTCGACGACCACGTGGCCGTAGGTCCAGGCGCGGTCGCCCGCGGCCCGTTCGGCGGTGGTCAGCGACGGGCCGCTCGCGGCGAAGCGGGAGGCGAGCATCTCGGCGTCCACCAGGCCGTCGCCCGCGCCCGTCGAGGACAGCACGGTGCGGGCGTACTCGATCTCCCGCGCCTGCTCGGCCTCGCGGTTGCGGGCCTCGGCGAGCGCCACGGAGTCGTCCTCCCCGAGCAGCTCGTACGCCTCGTCGAGGATCGGCACGTCGGACTCCGTCCACGGCGCGCCGGCCTCCCGGAACAGCAGGCGCCGCTCTCGTGCGGTCAGCTCCGGCGCGGCCTCGGCGAGCCGGTGGGGCTTCGAGTACAGGTCCCTGACGAGCTTCTCGGGGCTGATCGGCAGCCACGCGATGTTGAGCGCCACGCGGACCGTGCGGTCCGAGCGCAGGTCCTCGAACACCGAGGAGCGGTCCTCGCCCGACAGGAGCCCGCCCGCGAAGTCGCGGTACTGGTCGGTGAGGCGGTCGAGCATGTCGCGCACGAACGCGCCGCGCGCCAGGTTGTGCGGCTTGTGCGTGCGGCGGGCGCGGGCGATCGCGTCGCCGATGTCCTTGGGGCGGATCACGAAGTCGTGTCCCTCGACCCGCACCGGCGTCTCGTGCTCGGGCACGCGCTCCCGCGCCCGCACGGCGCGGCGGATGATGTTGCGCCACAGGAGCAGTCCCTTGAGCCGGGCCACCTGCCCCTCGTCGACGGCGGTCGCCCGGATGCCGGGGATGAGGTCGCCGACGGTGGTGGACACGACGCCGGTCTCGCCCAGCGACGGCAGCACCTGGTCGATGTAGCGCAGGAACGCGCTGGACGGGCCAACGACAAGCACACCAGACCGTTCCAGCAGGCGCCGGTGGGCGTACAGGAGGTAGGCGGCGCGGTGCAGCGCCACCGCCGTCTTGCCCGTGCCCGGGCCGCCCTGGACCACTAGCGCGCCCGACAGGTCGGAGCGGATGATGCGGTCCTGCTCGGCCTGGATGGTCGCCACGATGTCCGACATCCGGCCCGTACGGCCCTGGGCCATCGCAGCGAGCAGCGCGCCCTCGCCGGACAGCGCGTCGGGGTCGATCTCGGCGTCGAGGTCGAGCACCTCGTCCTCCAGGCCGGTCACCGACCTGCCCTTCGTCACCAGGTGCCGACGCCGGTGCACGTCACCCGGGTGCAGCGCCGTGGCGCGGTAGAACGCCTCGGCCGCAGGGGCACGCCAGTCGGTGAGCATCGAGCGGTGCTCGACGTCGGTCAGCCCGATGCGCCCGACGTATCGCGTGGCGCCGTCCGCCAGGTCGAGACGTCCGAAGACCAGCCGGTCCTCCACCGCGTCGAGCTGCGCGGCCCGGTCCTCGTAGAGGGTCGCGAAAGCGTCCCGCTCGCTGCGGTTCTGGTGCGTACCGCTGGCGCCCGCCAGGCGGACCCCTCGCAGGCGGTCCGCCGTGGTGCCCCGAAGGGTGTCCAGACGGACGTACATCGTGTCGACGACTGCCTGCTCGTGGGCGAGCTCGCCCGCGATTCCCGTCACGCCATACCTCCGTGGTTCACCAGCCAAAAAAACCTCGGTCAGAATCAACCGGCCGACCATTATCGCGCACCTGTCGGCCTGTCCGCTGACACGGCGTCATCTCGCTGGATAGGATCGCCGCCATGGCACTGGGCGGGGCAGGTACTGCGGGGCCCGGGGGCGGGCGCGGACCCGAGGTGCGCCCTGCCTGGATCGACGGTCCGATCTCGGTCCTGCTCGTCGAGGACGACGACGCGGACGCGTTCCTCGTGAGCGAGCTGCTCGCCGACGCGGACGTCGAGGCCGACCTGCGCGCCGAGCTGCACCGGGCGCGGTCGGTCGACGAGGCACTCGGGGTGCTCTCGATGGTCGCGGTGGACTGCCTGCTCCTCGACCTGGGTCTGCCCGACGCCGAGGGGCTGGGCGCCCTGCGCCGGGTCATCGACGGCATCGACGTGCTGCCCGTCCAGCCCGCCGTCGTGGTGCTGACCGGAAACACCTCGCACGACCTCGGCTCCGCGGCCGTCGCCAACGGCGCCGACGACTACCTGGTCAAGGGCGAGGTGGACGGCGACGCGCTCGCCCGCTGCCTGCGGTACGCGACGCTCCGGCGCCGGTCCGCCGCCCAGCAGATCGCGCTGTACCGCAGCGAGGTGCGCGCCGCCGAGACCACCCGGCTGGAACGCGCGCTGCTGCCCAAGGAGCTGGTCACCGACGAGAAGGTCTCGGTCATGGTCGGCTACCTGCCCGGCGGGAACGGGCTGCTCGGGGGCGACTTCTTCGACACGGTGGAGCGTCCCGACGGCACGCTCGTCACGGTCATCGGCGACGTCGCGGGTCACGGCCCGGACGAGGCGGCGCTCGGTGCCGCGATGCGCACCGCGTGGCGCACGCTGGTGCTCGCCGACACCCCCGCCGACAACGTGCTGCCGCTGCTGGAGCGCGTGCTCCTCGCGGAGCGGGGCCGCCCGGAGGTGTTCGTCACGATCTGCCAGGCGGTGATCTCACCGGACCGCTCAAGCATGGACGTCTACCTCGCCGGCCACCTGCCGCCGCTGCTCGTGGTGCCCCGGACCTCCACCGAATCCGCGGCGCAGGTGACGCACCACTGCGAGGAGCTGCCCTCGGTGCGGCGGGGCCGCGCCCTGGGCATCCCGGTGGACGGCGGCTGGTCGGCGCACACCGTCGAGCTGCCCGAGGTGTGGACCGCCGTGCTCTACACGGACGGGCTCGTCGAGGCGGCGGTCGGGGCCGACCCGAAGGGCACGCCAGTCCTGGCGCCCAGCGCGCACGGGCGCATGCCGCGGCTCGGGGCGCACGGCCTGCGCAGCGTCGTGGAGCGCGAGATGGACCAGGGCACCGACGAGGTGGTGACCCGCGTGCTGCGCCGCGTACGCGAGCTGCACGGCGGCCCCCTGGTCGACGACGCAGCACTGCTCTTCGTCGGCTGGGCCGGCGCCGAGGCGACGGGCCCGCCGGAGCGGACGTCGACGCTCGCCGACTCGGTGGAGTGGTCGCGCGCATGACGCTGGTGCCCGACGAGCACCGGTTCACCGGTGTGTCCATGCGTCGCCGGCTCGCCCGGCTCCTGGGTGCGGTCGCCGCCATGCTCATCATCGCGCTCGCGGTGGCGGTGCTCGCCCTTGTCCAGTCGCGCAGCCTCGACGCCAGGGCCGACGGCCCGTACTACCGCGCGCTGGTCGACGGCGAGCGCGCCTCGCTCGCGCTGGGCGACGCCGAGGCCTCGCTGCGCGCGTACCGCGCGACGTGCGACGACGCGGCGCTCGAACCCTGGACCCGGGCCGTCGGTTCGAGCGGCCGCATCATGCTCCTGGCCGACGTCGAACGGCGCGAGCTCGCGTCCGACGCCGAGGTGGCGCTCGCCCACGAGGAGGCGGTGCGCCGCACCGACGCCTGGTTCGAGGAGTACGCCGAGCCCGTGGTGGCAGCCGTCGAGGCGGCGCCCGCCGGCCAGATGGCGTGCCGGATGGAGCTCCTCGGCACCGCGCCGGCCTCCGCCGACGGCGACGCGCTCTACGACAGCGCCCGCACCGCCGTCGTGCAGTACCTGGCCGAGCTGGGCGCGCAGCGCGACGCGATCATGGACACCCGGGCGGTCTGGGAGCAGCTCCTGCTGGGCGCGGTGGTGGCGCTGGTGCTCGTCGTGGTGCTCATGGGCACGATGATGTGGCTGGCTCTGGAGACCTGGGTCATCCGCCCGCTCACCACGCTCACCGCCGGTGTGCGAGTGGTGAGCAGCGGTGTGCTCGGCCGCGAGATCCGTCCGGTGGGTGCGGGGGAGGTCGCCCTGCTCGCCATGCACGTGGAGACCATGCGCCGCGAGCTGGTGCACCAGGTGGAGGAGATCCGGCTGTCGCACCAGGAGGTCGAGAACGCGCACGGCCTGCTCAGCGAGCAGGCGCGCGAGCTCGAGCGGTCCAACCGCGACCTCGAGCAGTTCGCCTACGTGGCCTCGCACGACCTGCAGGAGCCCCTGCGCAAGGTCGCGAGCTTCACCCAGCTCCTGCAGAAGCGGTACGGCGGCTCGCTCGACGACCGGGCCGACCAGTACATCGAGTTCGCGGTGGACGGCGCCAAGCGCATGCAGCGCCTCATCCAGGACCTGCTGAGCTTCTCGCGGGTGGGCCGGACCGGGGTGCCGCGCGAGGACGTGGAGCTCGAGGCGGTGCTGGCCGGCGCGCTGTCGGAGCTGTCCGAGCGGGTGGTGGAGACGGAGGCCGAGATCGTCCACGACCCGATGCCCGTCGTGCACGGTGAGCGGGCGCTGCTGCAGCAGCTGTTCGTGAACCTTGTGGGCAACTCGCTGAAGTTCCGCGACCCCGAACGGGCGCCCAAGGTGCGCATCGAGGTGCGCAGCATGCGTGCGCACTGGGAGATCTCCGTGGTGGACAACGGCATAGGCATCGACGCCCAGTACGCGGAACGGGTCTTCATCATCTTCCAGCGGCTGCACCCGCGTGACGACTACCCGGGCACCGGCATCGGCCTCTCGCTGGTGAAACGCATAGTCGAGTACCACAAGGGCCGCATCTGGATCGAGCCGGCAGCCGGGGGTGGCACCATCGTGCGGTTCACCCTCGCCAGGCGGCAGGGGCAGCCCGGCGGAGGGCGTCTTTCGACCGAACGTGCGCAGTCGACTACGCTCGGATGAGGCGGCCTGACCAGGGCCGACGGCGGGTCGCGACGACGGGTCCCGTTGTTGCCGAATCCAGGGGACAGGTACGGGCGTGAGCGGTCACAAGGTGATGGAGATCCTCCTGGTGGAGGACGACCCGGGCGACGTCCTGATGACCCGGGAGGCGTTCGAGGACCACCGCGTGCCCAACAACGTCTCGGTGGTCGGTGACGGCGTCAGCGCGCTCGAGTTCCTGCGCAAGCAGGGGCAGTACGCCAAGGCCCCGACCCCGGACCTGGTGCTGCTGGACCTCAACCTGCCGAAGATGGACGGCATGGAGGTGCTCGCGGTCGCCAAGGGTGACCCGATGCTGCGGCACATCCCCGTGGTGGTGCTGACCACGTCGGACGCGCAGGAGGACGTCGTCGGCTCGTACTCGCTGCACGCCAACGCGTACGTCACCAAGCCCGTGGACTTCGACCGCTTCATCGACGTGGTCCGCCAGATCGACGACTTCTTCGTCTCCGTGGTCCGTCTGCCCGGTCGGTAGGGTTCCTCCGATTCGGTAGCGGCTCTGTAGGAGTTCCGCGACTCGGTAAGGTTCCCGCGACGCTGAGGGCGTAACGGGAAGACACCAGGCCTTCGCGGCGTTGGACCTCAGCAGAGCACCCGGTCATACCGGGTGATCGCCGAACCACTCCGACGAGCGAGGGAGCGCACGTGCTTGACCCCCAGGGCATCTACGACGTCGACGAAGCAGCGGTCGAGCGCACGCTGGGTCGCAGCGTGCCCGGAAGCACCGACGGACCTGTTCTGCTGCACGCGGTACGCGGGTTCGTCGACGCAGGCAGCGCGGGCGACATCGCCGTGGAGCACCTCGTCGACGAGTTCCGCGTCGAGCGCCTGGTGACGTTCGACGTCGACCAGCTGCTCGACTACCGCTCCAAGCGGGCCACCATGACCTTCGACTCCGACCGCTGGTCGGACTACCAGGCGCCCTACCTCGCGATCGACCACGTGACCGACGCCGAGGGCACCGGCTTCCTGCTGATGCACGGAGCCGAGCCGGACCTGCAGTGGGAGCGCGTGGTGGCCGGCGTGATCCAGCTGGTCGAGCGCTTCGGGGTCAGTCTCGTCATCGGCATCCAGGGCATCCCGATGGGTCTGCCCCACACGCGCCCGCTGTCCCTGACCGCGCACGCGACGCGGCCCGCCCTCGTCGACGACTACACGTCGTGGTTCGGCAGCGTGAAGGTGCCGGGCTCCCTGGCCGCGCTGCTGGAGTACCGGCTCGGTGAGGCGGGGCACGACGCGATGGGCTTCACGGTCCACGTGCCGCACTACCTCTCCCAGGCGCAGTACCCGCCGGCGACCGTGGTGGCGCTGCACCACACGGAGCGGGCCACCGGTCTCGACCTGGCGATCCCCAAGCTGGAAGAGGCAGCCACCGACGCGAAGATCGAGGTCGAGAAGCAGGTCGCCGACTCGGCAGAGATCGCGGCGGTGGTGAAGGCGCTGGAGGAGCAGTACGACGCCTTCGCGCGTTCGGTGGGTCGCCCGAGCCTCCTCGCGGAGACCACCCCGATCCCCAGCGCGGAGGAGCTCGGCGCGGAGTTCGAGCGGTTCCTCGCACAGCAGAACGGCGACTGAGCCGGGAATCCCGCGTGGGGTGCGCGGCGAGCAAGAGAGCGCGTGCCCCGCGCGGAACCGCAGGTCTGAGCCGCACAGCGGTCGCCAGAGCCGGAGGCTGAGGCGCACACCGGCTTGGTTCGAACAGGAGATCCGGAGCCCGGTAAGTCATAGCTGCGGGAGAATTGTGCCTGTTCCATGGCACATCTGATGTGTCCGTGCCACACTGGCGCACGTTGCAGTGACGTACCAAAGCCACGTCCGGCGTGTCGTGAGCAAGCGGGGAAAGCATTGCGGCAACGGGGGTGGGCATCGGGTCCGCCGCCGTATCCCGGACGGAAGGTCTTAGGACAGCATGGCGCAGGGTTCTGTGAAGTGGTTCAACGCGGAAAAGGGCTTCGGGTTCATCGCCCAGGACGGCGGCGGCGCCGACGTCTTTGTCCACTACTCCGCGATCCAGTCCAACGGGTACCGGTCTCTCGAGGAGGCCCAGCGGGTCGAGTTCGAGATCACGCAGGGTCCCAAGGGTCCGCAGGCGGAAGCAGTAGTTCTGCTCTGAGGTATCTGTGAAAGGCCGCCACCCCTCGGGGTGGCGGCCTTTTCGCGTCCGGGCCCGCTTCCGGGTCCGGGCCCGGGTCAGGCGTCCAGATCAGGGTGCGGCGGTCTCCAGCGGTGCCGCCGTGCCGGCGAACGCGGTGGCGTCGTCGCCCACGAGCAGGGTCGCCGGCACCGCGAGCGTGCGCAGGGCACGCCCCAGGCGGGCCTCACGCAGGTCCGGCCGCACTACGTCGTCGTCGTGCCCCGCGCGGGCCTCTGCGGCGCCCTGAGGGGCGTTGTGCGGCTCTCCGTCGCGGCGGACGGTGTCGTGGCCGGTCGGGTCGTGCCGGGGCGGCGGAGGGCTTTTCGGCAGCTCCCGGACGGCGGCGAGGACCAGGTTGCCGTAGCGGCGGCCCTTGAGGATCGCGGGCTCGGCGACGGCGGCGAGCCGGCCCGAGGAGGCGGCGTCCGGCCCGAAGGCCTGGGCGAGGCTCGCGACCTCGCGGCGGGCGGTGGTCAGTGGCGGCTTGTCGGCGCAGTTGACCAGCAGGACGCCGCCCGGGCGGAGCACGCGGTGCGCCTCGGCGGCGAACCCGGTGCCCACGAGGTGGGCTGGCGTGCGGTCCCCGGCGAAGACGTCGCGGACCACCACGTCGTAGGACTCGTCGCGGGCGGACGCGAGTGCCCGCCCGGCGTCGTCGGCGCGCAGGCGCAGCAGGGGTGAGCGCGGCAGGGCGAACCACTCGCGGACGAGCTCGAGGAGCCGGGCGTCGAGGTCGACGCCGAGCTGGCGGGAGCCCGGCCGTTCGTGCTCCACATGCCTGGCGAACGCGCTGCCGGCGGCGCCGAGGTGCAGCACCTTGAGCGGTCCCGGCGGCAGCAGGGCGACGAAGGCGGCCATCTGCTGCATGTACTCGAAGTCGAGGAATCCCGGGTCCGACAGGTCGAGGCTGGAGCTCGGCACGCCGTTGACGTGCAGCGTCACCCGCTGCGGGAAGTCGGGGTCGCGAACCACCTCCGCGGTGCCGGTGCTGATCGGCACGGGGCCGACGGGCAGCTCGGCGGTGAGTGTCAGTGGTGCGGAGGAGGATGGGCTGCGTCGGGCGGAGCGGCGGGCCATGAGGACAGTCTCTCCCGGCTCAGCGCCTCGCTTGACAGAATAGAACGTATGTTCGATAGTGTCGCACAAGGGGTTCGATCGGAGGTTCGAGATGGGCACCATGCACTCTCAGAGCGCGCGGGACGTCGTGTCCGCGCGGATGCTCGTGCCGGTCCCGCCAGGCGTCAGCGCTCTGCTGCGCAAGGCGGACGCGGAGCTGGCCGAGGCGGCGCGTTCGGCCGATCCGGGGGACCGGTTCGTCCACGCGCACCTCGCGGCGATCCGCTCGGCGGCCGCTGTCGTGGCGCTCCGCGGGCGACCGTCGGCGCGTTCCGGCGCGCGGACGGTGTGGGACATGCTCGCGCACGCCGAGCCGGAGCTGGCGGCCTGGTCCGGCTATTTCGCGGCGGGGGCGCCCCTGCGGGCTGCCGTCGACGCGGGCCGCCCGGAGCAGGTGGAGCCTGCCCGGGCCGACGAGCTGCTCGCGTGCGCCGAGGACTTCCGGGACGAGGTGGCGATGCTCGTCGACCCGCACGCCGGGTTCTCCGCGCAGCGCCTGACCCTGGTGCCCGAGGCGTCGTAGCAGGCGCACGTACGGCCGGGCGGGCGCGTCCTGCCTGGTGGATGCCCGGAGCGATTCCCGGAGCACTGAGCAACAGCAAGAACGGAGCACGTTCGTGAGCAAGGGGCCGCGGTCAGCGGCAGCGAGACGCAACTGGGGATCGGACGAGTCCGGCTGCTCGGTGCTGCACCTGGACATGGACGCGTTCTTCGCGTCGTGCGAGCTGGCTCGCCGGCCGGAGCTGCGTGGGCGGCCGGTGATCGTCGGGGGGCAGGACCGCGGGGTCGTGCTGGCGGCGACCTACGAGGCCCGCGCGTACGGTGTGCGGTCCGCGATGCCGATGACACGTGCCCGCCTGCTGTGTCCGCAGGCCACCGTGATCAAGCCCGACCACACCCTGTACCACGACGTGTCCCGGTCGGTCATGGGCATCCTCCAGGAGGTCACCCCGCTCGTCGAGCAGGTCAGCGTGGACGAGGCATTCCTCGACGTGAGCGGTGCCCGGCGGCGGCTCGGCCCGCCCACGGTGATCGGGGCCGCGCTGCGCCGTCGCATCCAGGCCGAGCACGGCCTGACGGCGTCGGTGGGCATCGCGCGGAACAAGTTCGTGGCGAAGCTGGCCTCGACGCACTCCAAACCCGACGGGCTGATGCTCGTGCCCGTCCAGGCCACTGTGGACTTCCTGCACACGCTGCCGGTCGGCGCCCTCTGGGGTGTCGGCGAGAAGACCGAGAAGGCCCTCGCCGCGTGGGGCATCACCACGGTCGAGGAGCTGGCGCACACGGACCTGGCGAGCCTGCAGACCGCCGTCGGGCGGGTGAGCGGTGCGCACCTGCACGACCTGTCGTGGGGCCGCGACCCCCGTCCCGTCGTGCCGGAGCACCGGGAGCACAGCATCGGGGCCGAGACCACCTTCGGCACTGACCAGGACGACACCGTGGCGGTCAGCCGGCGGGTGCTCGAGCTGTCCGACCGGGTCGCCGCCCGTATGCGGCACCAGGGCGTCATGGCGCGCACGGTGTCCGTGAAGGTCCGGTCCAGCGACTTCGCCACGTTCACCCGATCGCGAACACTGGAGGGGCCCACTGACGTCGCGCGGGACATCTACCTGGTCGCTCGGGAGCTTGTCGCGGGGGTCGATCTGGGCGGGCTGCCGGTGCGGCTGGTCGGTGTACGGGGTGAAAATCTCCAGCAAAGAGACGGGTCCACGCAGCAGCCGACGCTCGAGGAAGCGGTCGATCCGCGCTTGGGAGCCCAGCGAGAGGCTGAACTTGCGCTCGACGCTGTGCGCGAAAAGTTTGGGAAAACAGCGATCGACCTGGGTGTACATCACAAGAACGGCGCGCATCGTTACTGATCTGCCCCTATAGTCGCTGGTATGCCCGGGATGTCGACTACCAACGACGGCCGGGTCGTCCTATCCTGGAAGGGACACTGTTCCTTTGCGAGATCCGGGGGTCTCGATGCCTCTGTCCGAGTACGAGCAGCGGGTGCTGGAGCAGATGGAGCGTGCTCTGACGTCAGACGACCCGCGGCTTGCAAATACGCTTCAGTCCACAGGTCGGGGTAACGCGCTGCGCTATGTGCTGTCCGGGGCCGGCGTTGTCGTCGGTCTGCTTCTTCTTGTCGTAGGTGCGGCAACGTCACAGACCTGGCTCGGCGCCATCGGCTTCGTGCTGATGTTCGCAGGCGTGGTCTTCGCGTTCCTCGGACCGCGCAAGAAGCAGCAGGACGGTCCGGTCGGTGTCGTTGCTGACGACGGCACGGTCCAGCCACCGCACGGGGGAGCACACAAGCCCCGCACGCGGCACGGTGGTAGCCGCTCAGGCGGCTTCCTGGCCCGGCTTGAAGAGCGCTGGGAGAACCGGCGCAACGAGGGTGGTCGCTAGCCGACCGACAAACGTCGGTGGTCCGTCACCGGACCACCGACCCATGTGCGTGTCAGGCACAGCACTACGTGCCTGACACGGCCACATGACAGGAGCCGGGCCCCCAGGGGCCCGGCTCCTGTCATACCCGCCCCAAAAACCCGTTGAGTGCTGGGTATTTGTGCTTTCCAAGGCCTGGAAGGCGCAAATACCCAGCACTCAACGGGTTGGTCAGGGCTTGCTGGTCAGGGCCTGTGTCAGGTCCGTCGTAATCGCCGTCGTCAGCTCCTCGAGCTCCTCGGCGGAGGGCGGTGTCGAGGAGCGGGCGTAACGCTCCTCCTCCGCGGCGTCGGCCAGCGCGGTGAGCCGCTCCGCGACGTCGTCGGGCAGGGGTGTGCCGGTCCGGGTGCGCACCTCGTCCGCGATGAAGGCCGGAGCCCTGCGCAGGGTGACTGACGGGCCGAGCCGCACGTCCTGCTCCGCGAGCAGCGCCAGGACACGTGACCAGGCGCGTTCGGGATCGAGCACCTCCACCTCGGCACGCCGGCGCAGCAGCAGCCATGCGGCACCGCCGAGCACGCCGAGCGCGATGATCACCGCGACCACCCAGGCCCAGCCGGGAAGCGTCTGGTCGGAGACGCCGTTGCCGGACGACCCGCCCGCCGTGGCAGCCGGGTTCGACTGCTCGGGGTTCTGGGTCGGCTGCTGCGTCGGTACATCGGCGCCCTGCGGGGACGTGGGCGAGGCGCTGGGGGCGCTCCCGATACCCGGGTTGGCGTACGCGGGCAGCGGGCCCGTCTGGACCTGGGGCGTCGGCTCGAACCGGACCCACCCGACGGACGGGAAGTAGATCTCCGGCCAGGCGTGCGAGTCCTGGCCGGTGACCCGGTAGCCGCCGCCGCCGTCGGGCCGGCCGGGCAGCCAGCCGATGCCGATCCGCGCGGGGATGTCGAGGCTGCGCGCCATCACCATCATGGACAGGGCGTACTGCGTGCAGTACCCCTCCTTGTTCTGCAGGAAGTCCCAGACGGTGTCGGACGAGTCCTGGTAGTCCGCGTCCGGGTTGTACACGAACCCGGAGCCCGACCGCAGGTGGTTCTGCAGCGCGACCGCCGCGTCGAACCGGGTGGGCGCGTCACCGGCGATCCGACGGGCGTACTCGGCGATCTCGGCCTGGTGCGCGGTCTCGGGCACCGAGACGTAGCCGGACGACCGGGGGTCGCCGGACATCGGCGCGGCGCGGAGCACCTCCGGCGTCAGCTGCCGGTCGATGATCTCGACGCCGTACGTGGCGGCGCGTTCGGTGCCACCCGGACCGCGTACCTCGTCCCGGATCCCGTCGTAGGCCCACTCGCCGCTGACGTCGACGGTGCGGGGCTCGAGCGGCAGCGGGAGCTCGGCGCCGGTGAGCTGACCGATCTGGATGTCCATCCTGCGACGTTCGCCGACGCCTCCCTCGCCCGGGGGCGCCAGGACGGTGGACGAGTCGAACTCGGCAAGCCCGCCGTCGGGCACCGAGCGGTGGGTCTGGACGCCGTCGAAGGCCGTGAGGGTCATGACCCGCAGCGGGCCGGCGGGTTCGTCGCCCGCCAGCGTGTACGTGAGCACGGTGCCCTGGGAGCGAGCGCCCAGGGGCTGGCGCATGTCGAGCGTCGACGAGAGCTCCACCGTGTCGGACGGCGTGGAGATGAGCTGGCTCCACGTGCCGGCCAGCGCGGGCAGCGCGGCCATGCCCGTGGCGACGCCGAGCGACGCCGCCGCGACCGCCGCGGCCGTGGCCGCGGTGATCCACGAGCGGAACCGCTGCGCGCGGCGGACCGCCGCGGAGTCGGACTCGCTGTGCCGGCCGGGCGTCACGCCCACCGGGTCGACGGTCAGCAGCAGGAGCATCGCGGTGACACTGATGACGAAGACCTGCCACGGCACCTCGCCGATCAGCGTGAGAGGCGGGGTCCACAGGAGCAGCAGGGGCACGCCGGCGAAGCCGGGCATGCGAGCACCGGCGAGCGAGTCCACCACGAGCAGCACCAGCAGCGTGCCACCCACGGCGACCATGCTGATGGCCTCACCAGGGCCGACCGGAGCCACCTGCGTGCTCATGGTCTCGGTGGCCTGCCGGAACCGCTCGATGACCTGGTCCAGGGCGTCCGGTCCCACGAACGGCTCGAAGCGCTGGCCGGGGCCGCCGTAACGGGCCAGCACGAACCAGCAGGCGACCAGCACGCCGGCCGCCGTCGCGACGAACGAGGCGTTGCCCGACGCGCGGTCGGCGGCCCGGTCGGCACTCAGGCCCTGGCCTGCGGCGCGGCGAGCCGCTGCCCGGTCGACGGCGGCCCGGAGCAGCAGGTAACGCACCAGACAGCTGGTCGCGGACACGAGGATGACGCCGGTGGTGCCGGTCGTGAGCCACGGACCGGGGTCGATGACAAGAGTGAGCGCGTGCATCGACGTGATGACGGCGATGGCGACCAGGACGCCTGAGGCGACCGTGCGGACGAGCGGTCCGCGGTGTGCGGGGATCACCGTGCACGCTCCGCGAGCAGGGCCCAGGCGCGTTCCGGGTCGGTCCGGGCCTCTGACGTGCTGACCTGCCAGCCGGACGCGCTCAGCTCGGCAGCGGTCTCGTCCATCTCGTGCTGGAACCCGGCTCCCCGCGGCGTGACCAGGATCGCCCAGCACGTGCCCTCGGCGCCCAGGGCGGCGAGGTTGTGGCGGGCGTCGGGGTCGTGCGGGCCGAGCACTGCTATGACTATCTCGCCGGGAGTCCTGGCGAGCCGGAGCGCACGCGCGGTGGTGCCGGTCGCGTGATTGCCCTCGGCCGACCCGCGGTGCCCGCGGATGTCCACGCAGGCGTCGAGCAGCGCCGACCGGCTCGCCCGGGTCGTCGCGAACCGCTCGCCCTCCAGGCTCGGGGCGACGGCGGTGGTGAGCAGGCGGGTCGGGTGCCCGGCGTCGAGGAACGACGTGGCGATCGAGGCGGCGAGCTCAACGGCCCACTCGCCGTCGTCCACCGCCGCGGGACGGCGCGGGCTCCCTGCCTCCTGCCAGTGCGGCAGCAGCGAGCGGTCGAGCAGGACCGTCACCGGGCGCACGCCGGCGCTCTCGTCGGCGCGGACCATGAGCTGGCCGCGCCGTGCGGCGCTCGCCCAGTGGACACGGCGCGGGTCGTCGCCCGCCACGTACTCGCGCAGCACGGAGTCGTCGGAGGACTGGAGCCGCGCACCGGTGGCCGAGTGGTCGATGTCGCCGACGGATCGAGTGCGGACGGCGAGCTCGACGGTGCGCGGCCAGACGGGCACGTGCGTCGCGGCGCCCAGCGGCTGGGTGGCGCGGACCAGACCGAACACGTCGGTCCGGGTGGTCAGCAGCGGGCCGAGCGACCAGCGCCCGCGCCGCGTCGGCGTGAGCGAGTAGTGCACGGCGATCCGGTCGGCGCGGGCCGACACCCGGGCGCGGATGCCCTGGTGGCCGGCGAGCTCGTGCGCCGCCTGCTCGGACAGCCGGAGCCGGGACAGCCGTTCGTACGCGGCACCGCTGGCGTGGTGCGCGGCGACCAGCAGGTTCACCTCTGCGGTCCGGTCGCGGACCACCGGGTTCGGGGCCACCGCACGGGTCACGTGCAGGGCGCCGCGCCCGGACTCGAGCCGCTGGGTCCCGATGGCCACCCAGGCCACCGCGACGGCGAGCAGCGCGGCCGCGCCCAGCCCGACGAGGTCGGGCAGGGTGAGCACCAGGCCGAGCGGCACCATCGCACCACCCATGCAGGCCGCTCCGATGCCCCGCGGGGTCAGCCTGACCCTGCTGATCCGGACGAGCGTGTCACGCCACCTCATGCGCTTGTCGCCCTGGCCGCTCAGAACTTGCGCCGGTCGGCGGGCCCGAGGGCAGGCACCGGCGTGCGCTGCACCAGCTCGTCCACGAGCGTCTCGGGGGTCACACCGCTGAGGCGGGCCTCGGTGGTGAGGATGAGGCGGTGCGCCAGGACCGGCCGGGCGAGCCGCTGGACGTCGTCGGGCAGCACGTGGTCGCGGCCCGCCATGGCGGCGATCGCCTTGGCGGCGCGCAGCAGCTGGAGCGAGGCGCGCGGGGACGCGCCGAGGCGCAGCCCCGGGTGTTCACGCGTGGCCCCGACCAGGCCCACCACGTACCGCTTGACCGACGGCGACGCGTACAGGGACCGCGCGAGCTGGGAGAACCGCAGCATCGAGTGCCCGTCCGTCACCGGCTGGAGGTGGGACAGCGGCGTGCTGGTCTCCTGCCTGTCCAGCATGAGGATCTCGGCGTCGACGTCGGGGTAGCCGACGGTGATGCGCGCCATGAAGCGGTCCCGCTGCGCCTCGGGCAGCGGGTAGGTGCCCTCCATCTCCACGGGGTTCTGCGTGGCGACGACGAGGAACGGCCGCGGCAGCTGGTGGGTGGTGCCGTCGACGGTGGTCTGGCCCTCCTCCATGCACTCCAGCAGCGCGGACTGCGTCTTGGGGGAGGCGCGGTTGATCTCGTCGCCGATCACGATGTTGCTGAACACCGGACCGGGCCGGAACTCGAACTCGTGGGTGCCGGTGCGGAAGATGTTGACGCCGGTGAGGTCGCTCGGCAGCAGGTCGGGCGTGAACTGGATACGGCCGACGTGGCAGTCGATGCTGCGGGCGATCGCCTTGGCGAGCGTCGTCTTGCCGACGCCGGGTACGTCCTCGACCAGCAGGTGCCCTTCGGCCAGCAGGACGGCGAGGGTGATGTCGGCCAGCCCTGGCCGGCCGGTCACGACGGACTCGACGGCTCCGCGGACGCGAGCCATGGTTTCCACCAGCTCGTCGAGCGCACCCGGTCCGGGCGCCGCCTGCGGGGCGGCCCCGCCGCTGTAGTGAGTTTCCGCGAGGCCGGGCGCGGCGGGTTCCGTGTGCACAGGTGGAGACCTCCATCAGGGCCGAGCTACTGGCCGGGGTTCTCGGCGCGTGGTCGCGCCGATTCGGAGCCGGGGCGGCTGGCGCTGCCCGGCTGGTCCAGCGTAGTAGAGATGTAAAGCACTCAGTTGTCTGCATCACGCAGTCTTCACAGGTCCCAGAAGGTGATTTGCCCGGCGGGATCGGCCCCCTGCCGGGGCTGGTGACCGGCGTGGGAGCGCGGCCCGGTGCCAACTACTCCGCCATTCCGCGCCGCGCCGGGCACGAATTTACTCCACCCGCTCTTTACCTCTTTGACCTGCGCATTGAGGGTCTGTGGGTAGTTCTCCCCATCGTTTTTCCGAGTGGTGTGGTGGAAAGTGGAGTAGCGTGGAGTGTGCGGGAGCGAGAGGAGGTGTTGGCCCATGGCTGCGATGGCAGAAAATTTCGCGGGTCTGGGTCTGCTCCTCGGTACGTACACCCCGAAGCTGGACGAGAAGGGCCGGTTGATCCTTCCCGCCAAGTTCCGGGGGCGTCTGTCCAGCGGTCTGGTCATGACCAAAGGGCAGGAGCGGTGCCTCTTCCTTCTCCCGATGGACGAGTTTCAGCAGATCTACACCCAGATCCGGCAGGCGCCGGTGACGAGCAAGGCTGCACGGGACTACACGCGAAACTTCCTCGCGGGAGCTAGCGACGAAGTACCGGACAAGCAGGGCCGGGTCTCCATCCCGTCACACCTGCGCGAGTACGCCGGTCTGGATCGCGAAGTGGTCGTGATCGGGGTCGGGAGCCGCGTGGAGGTGTGGGACGCGCAGGCCTGGTCGACATATCAGGAGCAGACCGAACCCGACTACATCGATCAGGCCGAGGAGATCTTCCCCGGTCTGAGCTTTTAGACAGGCTTCTAGGGCAGGACGAGGCAGGCGGCCGTACGGCCAGGCCTCCTCCCGCTGGATCCGGCGCACTTCCCCGCCGCCGGAACCGTGCGGAGGGAGACCTGACCGGACGGCTCGGCCCGGCAGGTCCAGCACGTCCGCAGGTTCAGCACCACGGCAGGGCACGACGCAGGAAAGGAGCCACCGATGAACGCGACCGACAACCGTCCAGGTACCAACAGCGACGCCGCCGACCGCCACCTCCCGGTGCTGCTCCAGCGGTGCGTCGACCTGCTCGCGCCGGCGCTCGCCGCGCCCGGCTCCGTGCTCGTGGACTGCACGCTCGGCATGGGCGGTCACACCGAGGCGGTCCTCGACCAGATCCCGACGGCCCGCGTGATCGGCATCGACCGGGACCCTCAGGCGCTCGCCCTCGCGGGTGTGCGGCTGGCCCGTTTCGGCGACCGGTTCACGCCGGTGCACGCGGTCTACGACGAGATCGGCGAGGTCGTCGCCGAGCACGCCGGCGGCTCCGTGCAGGGTGTGCTCATGGACCTCGGGGTGTCCTCGCTGCAGCTCGACGAGGCCGAGCGGGGCTTCGCGTACGCGCAGGACGCGCCGCTCGACATGCGCATGGACTCCACCCAGGAGCTGACGGCGGCCGACGTGCTCAACACGTACGACGAACGCGACCTCGCGCGGATCCTGCGGGAGTACGGCGAGGAGCGGTTCGCGAGCCGGATCGCGAAGGGCATCGTCAGGCTTCGGGCGGAGCGGCCGTGGGACCGCAGCGCTGAGCTCGTCGACCTGCTGCGGGCCAGCATCCCCGCGGCCACGCGCAAGACCGGCGGACACCCGGCCAAGCGCACGTTCCAGGCACTTCGGATCGAGGTGAACGGTGAGCTCGAGGTGCTCGAGCGCGCCGTGCCCGCCGCGATCGAGGCGCTCGCCGTGGACGGCCGGATCGTCGTGGAGTCGTACCAGTCCCTGGAGGACCGGATCGTCAAGCGTGCCATCGCGCAGGGCACCACGTCGTCCGCCCCGTCAGGGCTGCCCGTGGAGCCGGAGACGCACCGGCCCTACCTCGAGGCGCTCACCCGGGGCGCGGAGGAAGCCGACGCCGAGGAGCTGGAGCGCAACCCGCGTTCCGCCTCGGTCCGGCTCCGCGCCGCCCGGCGTCTGCGCCCTACGCCTGACCACCTGCTGAACCGCACCACCAAGCACCACACCGCGAAGGAGGACCGCCGATGAGTGCCACGACCGCTGCGACGGCCCGCGCCGCTCGCCCCGCCGAGCTGCCCCGTACCCGCAGAGCGCCCCTGACCGCGATCTCGGGGGGTGCCGGCCAGCGCGGCCGCCGCCTCGACGCCGTCCGCGCGCCGCTGCACGCGAAGAGCCGCGTGCCGTTCCTCGTGCTGTGCGCGACCCTGATGATCGGTTCGCTCGTGGCGGTACTGGTCCTGAACACCACGCTCGCGCGTGGCTCCTACGAGATGTCCAAGCTGCAGGGTGAGGTCGCGCAGACCGCTCAGGACGTGCAGGGCCTCCAGGAGGACCTGAGCGCCGCCGAGACGAACCTGGACGACAAGGCCCGCAGTCTCGGCATGATCCCGGCGGAGAACCCGACGATGGTCAGCATCGAGACTGGCAAGGTGGTGAAGGGAACGGGTCAGTGACCCGCCCGACGTCGGACCCGGGCCGGCAGCGCACCCCGACGGGGCGCGCTGCCGGCCCGCGTTCCACACAGCCGCGCGCTGCCCAGTCCCGTTCTGCGCAACCCCGTTCTGCGCAGCCCCGCAAGCCGCAGACCGGCACGCCTCAGCCCAAGAAGGCTCAGCCGAAGCCCCAGCCCAAGAAGCCTCAGCCCAAGCCCCAGGTCAGGAAGCCTCAGCCCAAGCCTCAGGCCAAGGCCCGACCCAAGCTCCAGCCGAAGAAGCCCCAGCCCAAGAAGTCCCAGCCCCGTGCGACAAGCACCCGGCTGGGACTTCAGGCACCCGCTGGGCCCGGCCGGAGCGCGGCCCCGGCGCGTCCCGCCCAGTCGCCCGCCCGCTCCCGGGTGGCGCGCCCGCTGCCGCCCCGACCGGGCCGGCCGGAGGTGCGGCAGCGCTGGCTCGTCGGCATCGCGGCGCTCGTGGTGCTGATCTTCCTGGTCCGGCTGGTCCACGTACAGCTCATCGAGGGCCCGAGCCTCGCGGAGAAGGCGCAGGCGGCCCGCACGGCGACCGCCGTCACCCCGGCACACCGTGGTGACATCACGGACGCCAACGGCGTGGTGCTCGCGACGTCGGTCGACCGCTACACGGTGGTCGGTGACCCGGTGGCGATCAAGGAGTTCCGCGGTGCGGCGCGCGGCGTCGAGGACGGCGCGCTCGGCATCGCGCACCTGCTCTCGCCGATCCTGGACATACCCAAGAACGAGCTGGCGGCCCAGCTCGTGGGCAAGTCCCGCTACAAGGTGCTCGCCAAGAACGTGGTGCCGGAGGTGCAGCGTGCCATCGCCGCGCTGGAGGTCCGCGCGTACGTCCGGACCGACCTCACCTCGCGGCGCACCTACCCGTCGGGCACGGTCGCTGGCTCGCTGGTCGGCTTCGTGAACGACGAGCAGACCGGTCAGGGCGGTATCGAGATGGCGTACGACGACACGCTGGCCGGCACCGCGGGCTCGGACACCTACGAGCGCAGCCTCGACGGCCTGCGGATCCCGGCGGCGGGGCAGGAGTCGGTCCCGGCGGTCCCGGGCAGCGACGTCATGCTCACGCTGGTGCACGACATCCAGTGGAAGGCGCAGGACGCCGTCGACGAGGCCAAGCGACGTACCGGCGCGGCGTACGGCATGGCCATCGTGCAGGACATCCGTACCGGCGAGATCCTGGCGCTCGCCGACTCGGGTGCGGTGGACCCGAACGACCGCTCGACCGCGGCCGTTGCGGACGGTTCGCGTGTGGTGAAGGACGTCTTCGACCCGGGCTCGACGGGCAAGGTGATCACCACGGCGGCAGCGCTGGAGGGCGGCCACTGGACCCCGGAGAGCAGGTTCACGGTGCCGGACACGTACACGGCGCCGAACGGCCAGACCTTCCACGACTCGCACGACCACCCGGTGCAGCGGCTCACGCTGACGGGGATCCTGGCGCAGTCGTCGAACACCGGGACCGTCCAGGCGGGCGAGAAGATCCCCCTCCAGGAGCGGCAGGAGTACCTGGAGAAGTTCGGTCTCGGCCAGCCGACGGGCCTGAACCTGCCCGGCGAGTCGGTGGGCTTCATGCCGCCCGACGACGTGGCCGACTGGGACGGCCGCACGCAGTACACGGTCCTGTTCGGTCAGGGTCTTTCGGTGAACGCCATGCAGGCCACCAGCGTCTTCTCGACGGTGGCGAACGGCGGGGTGCGGATGACCCCCACCCTGTTCGAGGGCTCGACGAGCCCGGACGGCACGGTGACGCCCGCCGAGCGGGCGGCCGGGAAGCGCGTCATCTCCGAGAGGACCGCCGACATGGTCGTCGGGATGATGGAGACGGTGACCGAGGACGGCGGTACCGGAACCAACGCCGAGATCCCCGGCTACCGGATCGCGGGCAAGACCGGTACCGCGCAGATGCCTGCGGGGAACGGCTGGACCATCATGGCGTCGTTCATCGGGGTCGCCCCGGCGGACGACCCCCGGTACACGGTCGCCGTCTTCCTCAAGAGCCCGAAGAGCTCGATCTTCGGTGGCGACGTCGCGGCGCCGGTGTTCAGCGACATCATGGGATTTACGCTGCAGAAGATGGACGTGCCGCCCAGCACGAAGGAGCACCGGCGGCTCAAGACCGAGTGGTAGCCCCGGGGTTCAAGGGCTCTTGATCAGGCCCCGTGATCAGACCTCGTGATCAGGCGTTGCCGATCACGAGCCCGTGATCTCCACGGTGCTGCCAAGCGTCGCCGTCAGTATCGACTCGATGGCGAACCGGGTGGCCTCCGCGAGGTCGACGGCGTCCGGGTCGAGCAGCCACTGCAGCTGAAGGCCGTCCATCAGGGCGATGACGGAGCCCGCCGCACGCTCGGCCTCGCCGTCGGGCAGCCGTACGTCGCGTTCCGTGGCCAGCTCCAGGACCGCCTGCGAGATCTCGCCGCGCAGCACCGAGAACCGGTGGGCCACCCAGCTCGACGCCGGGTGCCCGTCGGTCACCGACTCGCCGGTGAGCACCGCGTACGCCTGCACTATGCCGCGCCGGTCGGCGTTCAGGCGTGCGGTGGTGACCAGGTGCCGGAACAGGTCCATGCCGCCGGGGATGTGCTTGCCCTCCAGGTGCTGCACGTCCACGCGGTCGCGGTACTCGAGCACCTCCCACAGCAGCTTGTCCTTGCTGCCGAAGTGGTGCAGCACGCCGGCATGCGTGATCCCTACCTGCGCGGCGACGTCGACCAGCGAGCCCTGGTGATAGCCCTTGGACCCGAAGACCCGCGTGGCCGCGGCGAGGATCTCCTCCCGCCGGTGGGCACGGGTGGGTCGCTTGGTCTTCGGGGCAGCCTGCTCGGTCGCTTCGGACATGCCCATACGATACGGGGTGAACTGACTTACTAACCAGTAAGTAAGTGTGGTTGAATGCGTGGCAGCCGTCCGACGCTGAACGGAGCACACGTTGTCATCGCAGGCAATCACCCGGCAGGCAATCACCCGGCAGGCCAGCACCATGCAGGCAGCCACCACGCGGGTCACCACCACGCGACCCATCGCCCCGGAGCCCGAGCTGCTCCGCCTCCTCGACGAGCTGTCCGCCGAGGAGAAGGTGTCGCTCGTCGTGGGCGCCTCCATGTGGGCGACCACCGCGGTGCCACGCCTCGGCCTGGAGCCGGTCGTGATGTCCGACGGTCCGGTCGGCGTGCGCGGCCCGGGCGGCGGGACGTCGGCGATGTTCCCCGCGCCGTCCGCCCTCGCGGCCACCTGGGACCTGGACCTGGCGCGCCGGTCCGGTGCACTGTTCGCCGCCGAGGCGAAGCGGCACGGCGTCGACGTCGTGCTCGCGCCACAGGTGAACCTGCAGCGCACGCCGGTGGGCGGCAGGCACTTCGAGTGCTACTCCGAGGACCCGCACCTGACCGCCGAGATCGCGGTGGCGCTCGTGGGCGCCGCGCAGGAGCTGGGCGTCGGGATGTGCGTCAAGCACTACGTCGCCAACGACTCCGAGACCGAGCGCACGCGCTACCTCGCGCGCCTCGACGAGCGCACGCTCCGCGAGGCCTACCTGGCGCCGTTCGAGCGGCTCGTGCGCGACGTCGGCCCGTGGTCGGTGATGGGCGCCTACAACGGTGCCGACACCGGCGGCGTCTCCGCCAGGCTCCTCGAGCACCGCCCGCTGGTGGTCGACCTGCTCAAGGAGGAGTGGGGCTACGACGGCCTGTTCGTCAGCGACTGGGTGGCCACCCAGTCGGTCGCGCCCGCGGTGCGCGGTGGCCTCGACCTGCAGATGCCCGGACCCGACGGCGCGTGGGGCGACGGCCTGCTCGACGCCGTCCGCTCCGGCGAGGTCGCGGAGTCCGAGCTCGACGACAAGGTGCTGCGCCTGCTGCGGCTCGCCCACCGCACAGGGCGCCTCACGCTGCCCGACGACGGTGCGGGCGACCGCACGGGTGCGGCCGCGGCCGGTGTCCACGCCGCGATCCACCTCGCCGCCGCGACCACCGGCGAGCCTCCGGCCGAGCAGCTCCTGCGCGAGCTCGCCGCGCGGTCCGTCGTCGTGCTCAAGGACGACGCCGGGCTGGTTCCGTTCGGGCACGACCCGGCCCGGCCGCTGCGTGTCGCGCTGCTCGGACCTGCGGCCGTCGAGCCGTTCTTCCAGGGCGGCGGCTCGTCGTTCGTGCACCCCGACCGCCTCACGTACCCGGCCGAGGAGCTGCGTGCCGCGCTGCCGCAGGGCTCAGAGGTGACGCTGCTGGCCGGCGCGCGCGCCCTGCACAACCCGCCGGAGCTCGACGTCGACCGGTGCACCGACCCGGCGACGGGCGAGCCCGGCCTCCACGTCGAGCTGCTCGCCGCCGACGGCGGCACGCTCGAGGAGTACACGGCCCACGAGTGGACCGGCTGGCTCCACGACGTCCGGCCCGACGCCGACGCCGTCCGGCTGCGGGCGCGCGTCCGCCTCGACGAGGCGGGCGAGCACGAGCTCGGCGTCGGCACGGTCGGCGTGCACAGCGTGCAGGTCGACGGCGCCCGCGTGGCCGAGGGCGACACCCGTGTGGACGAGGGCATAGTGCTCTCCTCGGGGCACAACCACCCGATCGCGGAGCTGGTCACGGCGAGCGGAACCGCGGTACTCGACGCGACGCTCCAGGTGGTGCACGCGGTGGGCTACGGGCACTTCGTGCGCGCCGCCCTGGTGCACCGGCTGCCCGGCCCCTCGGTAGCGGACGAGCTGGCCCGGGCGGTGACGGCCGCAGCGGCCGCCGACGTCGCCGTCGTGATCGTCGGGACCACCGCCGAGGTCGAGTCCGAGGGCTACGACCGCCCCGACCTGGACCTGCCGGGCAACCAGAACGAGCTCGTGCGCCGCGTCGTGGCGGCCAACCCGCGCACCGTCGTCATCGTGAACGCGGGTGCGCCGGTGCTGCTGCCCTGGCTCTCCGACGTACCGACCGTGCTGTGGGGCTGGCTGCCCGGGCAGGAGGCGGGCACCGCGCTCGCCGACGTGCTGACCGGCGTCACCGAGCCGTCCGGACGCCTGCCGTGGACCCTTCCCGCGCGCTTCGAGGACGTCCCGGTGCCGCATGCGCGGCCGGTCGACGGGGTCGTCGACTACGTCGAGGGCACCGACATCGGCTACCGGGCCTGGGAACGCAGGCTCGCGGCTACGGTCGACGGCGGCGCGGACGCCCCCGCTCCGGCCGCCCCGTTCGGGCACGGTCTGGGCTGGACCACCTGGGACTACGAGGACGCGGTCCTCGCCCGGGGCGAGGCCCACGACTCCCCGGCGACCCTGACCGTGTACGTGACGGTCCGGAACACCGGCCGCCGCGCGGGCCGTGAGGTCGTCCAGGTGTACATCGAGGCGCCCGACGGCGGCCCGAGCCGCCCCGTGCGATGGCTCGGCGGCTTCGCGGTCGCCGACGTCCCCGCCATGGGGAGCGCCACCGTCCGCGTACCCGTCCCGGCCCGGGCGCTGCAGGTCTGGGACCCGCAGACCAAGGACTGGGTCACGCCGCCGGGTGTCTACCGGCTGCGTACCGGCAGGTCCGTCGCGGACCTGCGACTGACCAACGAGCTGACCACATAACCATCCGTCCCGCACACGCGGGAGGAGTGCAAGGAGGCACACCGTGAGGATTCACAAGCACGTCGCCGCGGCGGCAGCCGCGGCAGCCATCGCGCTGCTGGCCACGGCCTGCGGCGGTGGCGGCGGAGGCGAAGGCGAAGGCACCACCCAGACCGGAGGCGGGGAGACCCTGACCGTCGGCATGCCGAACGGCGTGCAGACGGAGAACCACAGCCCGTTCGCCACTGGCTCGTCGGCGCTCTCGCTCGGCTACGCGTTCACCATCTACGAGCCGCTGATGATGCGTAACCAGGCGCGGCCCTCGGAGGAGCCGTCCCCCTGGCTCGCCGAGAGCGTCGTGTGGAACGAGGACTTCACCGAAGCTGTCATCACGCCCCGCGAGGGCGTGACCTGGTCGGACGGCGAGGAGTTCACCGCGGATGACGTCGCCTTCTCCATCCAGCTGCGCAAGGACTTCGACGCGCTCAACGCCGCGGCCCTGCCGTACGACACGATCGAGTCCGACGGCACCACCGTCACGGTGACGTTCACGGCCGGGCAGTTCGTCAACCAGTCCAAGCTGTACGACCTGGTCATGGTGCCCGAGCACATCTGGGCCGACATCGAGGACCCGACCACGGACACCAACCCGGAGCCGGTCGGCACCGGCCCGTACACGCTCGAGTCGTGGACGCCGCAGGCCGCCACCGTCGTCGCCCGCGACGACTACTGGGGCGGCGAGCCGGCGGTCCCCGAGATCCGCTACTCGTCGTACAACGACAACAACGCCCTGACCACGGCGCTCACCACCGGCGAGGCCCAGTGGGGCTGGACGTTCATCGCCGACTTCGAGAACGTCTACATCGCCCAGGACCCCGAGCACTACAACCAGTACGCCGCGGGCGGCCTCGGCATCGACGTCCTCTACCTGAACAACGAGACCAAGCCGTTCGACGACAAGGCGTTCCGGCAGGCGCTCAACATGGTGATCGACCGCCAGGAGCTCGTCGACGTCGCGACGTCCGGCGTGAACCCCGCGCTGACCAGCGTGACCGGCCTGCCGCTGCCCGCCGGCGAGGACTTCCTCTTCGCCGAGTACGCCGACCAGGAGTACGAGGTCGACGTCGAGGGCGCCCGCGCCCTGCTCGAGGATGCCGGGTACACCTGGGAGGGCGAGAAGCTCGTCGACCCCGACGGCGAGGACGTCACGTTCGAGCTGGTGAACCCCGCCGGCTGGAACGACTACCTGACCGCGCTCGACCTCATCAAGAACTCGGCGGCCGAGCTCGGCGCCACAGCGACGGTCAACCCCGTCAACCAGGACGGCTGGTTCGCCGACGTCATCCCCGGCGGCGACTTCCAGGCCACCCTGCACTGGACCGACGGCGGCGCCACCCCGTGGGACATGTACTCCGACATCATGGACGGCGCCCACTACAAGAAGCTCGGCGAGCCGGCCACGTGGAACTTCGGCCGCTTCCAGAACGACGACGCCACTGCGGCCCTCGCGGACTACGCCGCGGCGCCCGACGAGGCCGCACGTGCCGCCGCGCTGGAGACGGTCCAGAAGGTCTTCGTCGAGGAGGTGCCGGGCATCGCCATCTGGACCCGCCCGGCCACCGCGCAGTACTCGACGCAGAACTACGTGGGCTGGCCCTCCGAGGAGGACCCCTACAACCAGCCGCAGCCGACCGGCGTGCAGGCCGCCCAGATCCTGATGAACCTCGAGCCTGCGGACGGCTGATGAGTCACAGCACACCGGTGCTGGCCGCGCGCGGCCTCACCAAATATTTTCGAGCAGGGCAGATCCGGGCGGGTGGACGCCGCATCGCCGGCCGCCCGCCCGCCCGGGCGATCCACGCCGTCGACGGCGTGGACCTCGAGCTCCACCGCGGCCAGGTCCTGGCCGTGGTGGGGGAGTCGGGCTCCGGCAAGTCCACGGTCGCCCGGCTGCTGGCCGGGCTGATCCCGATCACGGCCGGCCAGGTACTGCTCGACGGCACCGAGGTCCAGGTGCGGGGCCGGCGGGCGTTCCGCGCGTACGTGCGACGCGTGCAGATGATCTTCCAGGACCCGTTCGCGTCCATCAATCCTGTGCACCCGGTGCGCTACACGCTCACCCGGGCGCTGCGGCTGCACCGGGGCAGGCTGCAGGGAGCGCAGCTGGAGACTGCCCTGACCGAGCTGCTGGAGCGCGTGCACCTCACGCCCGCCGCGCGGTACGTCGACAAGTACCCGCACGAGCTGTCCGGCGGGCAGCGGCAGCGCATCGCCATCGCGCGGGCGCTCGCGGCGGAGCCCGAGGTGCTGCTCGCGGACGAGCCCGTCTCGATGCTCGACGTCTCGATCCGGCTCGGCATCCTCAACCTCCTGGCGGACCTGCGCGACCGGCTCGGGATCGCCGTCCTCTACATCACGCACGACATCGCCTCGGCGCGGTACTTCGCCGACCGGACGACCGTGCTGTACGCGGGGCAGGTCATGGAGAACGGGGACAGCGAGTCGGTTACCCAGGAGCCGCTGCACCCCTACACGCGGCTGCTCGTGGCCTCCGCGCCCGATCCGGACGACCTCGCGGGCGCCGGTGCGGCGGCCGTGCGGGACCAGGGGACCGGCGGCGAGCCGCCGAGCCTGGTCGATCCGCCGCCCGGATGCCGGTTCGCGCCGCGCTGCCCGTACGCGTCCGACCTGTGCCGGCGCGAGACGCCGGCGCTGATCGAGGTGTCGGCCGGCCGGTCGGCGGCGTGCTGGGGGTACAGCGACCGGGAGGACCGGCCGTTGGTGCCGGCGGGTTCGGGGGTCTCGACCGGCTCGACCAGCGGCGCGGGCTCGACCAGCGGTGGGGAGGCGGGCACATGAGGTTTCTGCTGCGCAGGGTCCTGTTCTACGCGCTGACCGCGTGGGCCGCGATCACCATCAACTTCTTCATCCCGCGCATGCTGCCCGGCGACCCGGTGACGGCCCTCCTGGGCCGCATGCAGGGCCGCATCGACTCGCGTGCGGAGCACTCGCTGCGCGTGCTGTTCGGGCTGGACCAGGACACCAGCCTGTGGCAGCAGTACGTCGACTACTGGGGTCTGCTCTTCCGGGGCGACCTGGGCCTCTCTTTCACGCATTTCCCGACGCCGGTCGCGGACATCGTGAGCCAGTCGCTCCCGTGGACGGTCGGGCTGGTCGGCGTGGCGACGATCATCGCGTTCGTCATCGGCTCCCTCATCGGCACCTTCCTCGGCTGGCGCCGCGGTACGTGGGCCGACGGGCTGCTGCCCGTGGCGACGTTCTTCCAGGCCGTCCCGTACTTCTGGCTCGGCCTGATCACCATCGCCGTCCTGTCGGTGAACCTGGGCTGGTTCCCGTCCAGCGGCAGCTACGACCGCGGCCTGGTACCCGCGTTCACGGGCGAGTTCATCGGCTCGGTCATCTATTACGGCTTCCTGCCGGCCCTCACCGTGGTGCTGTCATCCGTGGCGGGCTGGGTGCTCGGCATGCGCAACATGATGGTGACGGTCTCCTCGGAGGACTACGTCACCGTCGCGCACGCCAAGGGCCTGCCGGAGCACCAGGTGATGCTCGGCTACGCGGCCCGCAACGCCGTGCTGCCGCAGGTCTCCAGCTTCGCGCTGTCCCTGGGCTTCGTCGTGGGCGGCACGCTGATCATGGAGATGGTCTTCTCCTACCAGGGCATCGGCTACACGCTCTACCAGGCGGTCTCCACCCACGACTACCCGCTGATGCAGGGCTGCTTCCTGGTCATCACGCTGTCCGTCCTCGTGGCGAACATGGTGGCCGACCTTGCCTACGCCCTGCTCGACCCCCGCACCCGGACGGAGGACCGATGAACAACCGGCTGATGTTCCTGCGCAACGGCAAGGTGATCACGGGCCTGGTCATCCTCGGCTTCTTCACGCTGCTCGCGCTGTTCGGCCCGTGGATCGCGCCGTACGACCCGAACCAGGTGAGCGACGCGCTCCTCAGTCCGCCGTCGGCGGCGCACTGGCTCGGGACCGACCACACGGGCCGCGACATCCTGTCGCAGCTCGTCGTCGGCACCCGCGGCGTGCTCGTCGTCGGCCTGGTCGCCGGCGTGAGCGCCACGGTGGTCGGTGTGCTCGTGGGCGTGACCGCCGGGTTCATCGGCGGCATCGGCGACGAGTCGCTGTCCGCGCTGTCGAACATGTTCCTCGTCATCCCGCAGCTGCCGCTGATCATCCTGATCGCCGCGCAGCTGCCGTCCGCGGGCGGGCTCACGGTGGCCCTCGTCATCGGTGCGACCGGCTGGGCGTGGGGCGCGCGTGTGCTGCGGGCCCAGACGTTGTCGTTGCGCAAGCGCGACTTCGTCGAGGCGGCACGGGCAAACGGGGAGCGCACGTGGCGCCTCGTGCTCGCGGAGGTGATGCCCAACCTGACGGCGGTGATCGCCTCCGGCTTCGTCGGCACCGTGACGTTCGCCGTGCTGTCCCAGGTCACGCTGTCGTTCATCGGCATCACGCCGGTCAGCGAGTGGAACTGGGGCACCATCCTGTTCTGGGCGCAGAACAACCTCGCGCTGCAGCGTGGTGCGTGGTGGTGGTTCGTGCCGGCCGGCGCGTGCATCGCCCTGCTGGGCATGGCCCTGACGCTGGTCAACTTCGGTATCGACGAGATCGTCAACCCCCGCCTGCGGTCCACCGGCCTGCACGCGCGCTCGCTGCGCCGCCGGGGCATCCGGCCGCGCGTGGGGTTCACTCCGGTGGTGCGGGAGGCACGGTCATGAGCCAGACGGACATCAGTACCCAGGCGAGCGCGCAGGCCCAGGCGCCGACGCCGTCGGACCCGGTCCTGGAGATCCGGAACCTGAGCGTCGACTACGGGTTCGGCGACGACCCGACGCACGTGCTGCGGGAGGTCTCGCTCACGCTGAATCGCGGCGAGGTGCTGGGGCTGGCGGGGGAGTCGGGCTGCGGCAAGTCCACGCTCGCCTACGCGGCCACCAGGCTGCTGTCGCCACCCGGTCTCATCACGGGCGGCGAGGTGTGGCTCACGGGCCGCGACGGCAAGCGCGCGGACCTGCTCTCCCTGTCCGACGCCGAACTCCGGGCCGCCCGCTGGCGCGACATCGCCATCGTGTTCCAGGGCGCGATGAGCTCGCTCAACCCGGTGTTCCGGGTAGATCGTCAGCTCATCGACGGCATCATGGCGCACCGGCCGCGCATGCGCCGCGAGGAGGCCCGGGAGCGGGCGGCCGAGCTGCTGCGGCTCGTCGGCATCTCGGCGGACCGGCTGCGGTCCTACCCGCACCAGCTCTCCGGCGGCATGCGGCAGCGCGTCATGATCGCTATGGCGCTCGCGCTGGAGCCGCAGGTGCTCATCATGGACGAGCCCACGACGGCGCTCGACGTCGTCATGCAGCGCCAGATCCTGGAGCAGGTGATGGAGCTGCGCGAGCGGCTGGGCTTCTCCGTGGTGCTCATCACGCACGACGTGTCCCTGCTCGTCGAGGTCGCCGACCGGATCGCCGTCATGTACGCGGGCGAGATAGTGGAGACGGCGGCCGCGCGGGACGTCTACGCGAAGCCCCGACACCCGTACTCGGCGGGGCTGCTCGGGTCGTTCCCTCCGCTGCACGGGCCGCGGCGGGAGCTCACCGGCATCCCGGGGGCGCCGCCCGACCTGTCCAAGCGCCCGCCGGGCTGCCCGTTCGCGCCCCGGTGCCCGCACGCCATGGACGTGTGCCGTACGGAGCTGCCCGTGCTGGGGCGGACGGCGCAGGCAGAGGAGGGGCGTCTGGTGGCGTGTCACCTGCACACGTCCGGGCTGGTGGGCGGCGAGCTGCCGGACCTGGTGGCGCGGTAGCGGATTGCCGCCGTCGGGACCGACCGGCGGAAGGTGTAGGTCTGCGAGGTGTGTTGCTGTGAGTAGACATCGTCTACGCACAGCAACACACCTCACCTGCGTAAACAGTTCCGCGTCATGAGTGCCGCCCGGCCCCGGACCGCCGCTAGCCTGCTGCCATGTTCGAGTCCCCCTTGTTCTGGCTCGTGATCCCGCTGGGCGCGCTGCTCGCGGTGATCTTCGGCGGCATGCTCATCATGCGTCTGCAGAAGAAGCTCCGTGAGCCGCTCTTCCCGAGCGGTACGGAGCCGACGGGCGGGGGAGCCGGCCGCCCGGAGCCGACGGGCTGGGACGCCAGCCCCAGCACGTTCCATCAGGGAGCAGGGGAGAGTCGTGAGGACTTCGTCCGACGGCACCGCCACCGGCCGGGCGTCGTCGCTGACGGCGTGACCCTGGTGGACCTGTACGACCGGATCAAGCGGCTCGAGCACCGCATCGCCGTGCTCGAGGGCGACCGGGACGAGGACGTGCGTGGCCCTCGTCCGTAAGCCTCGAAACATCACCCGCGGCTGGTAATAGTTCACCCGCAATTCGGCAAGATTGGTTCCTTCTTACCCCTAACCTCCCCTATGTGGATATTTTGGGCATTGGTGGGGCGCGTCGAACGGCGAATGCGGTGTGGGAGCGTTCGGCGCGAGGGATTCGGACGCGTGCCGGCAGCGCGGTAGCCGCGGTGACGGCGCTGGTAGTGCTCGCGACGGGTGCGTCAGCGCTGGTCGCGACGGGCGCTGCCGACGGGATGCTGTCGGCGATGAGCCCGGGCGATGAGCCCGTGCTGGAGTGCCCCGTCGAGGAGCCCACGATGTCGGACGCCCTGGCCACCGCCGCCCGGTGCGGCCACGAGGTCGAGGCGCTCGACGAGAAGACGCCCTGGCAGTCGTTCTTCGGTCAGCCGTCGGGGCAGGTGCGGCTGGAGGTCGGGAGCAGCGCGGACGCCTCCGACGCGGACGGTGACGGAGACTTCGAGCCGATCGAGACGGCGGTCGCCGAGGACGAGACCGGCCGCCTGAGCCCCGCCGCACCGGCGGTGGCGATGAGCTTCTCCTCGGGGGGCGACGATGCCGCTTCCGAGCCGGACGTGCTGGCACGGATGACCTCCGCGGACGGTCAGGTCGTCGACGTCGAGGCGCCCTTCGAGCTCACCGACCCGGTCGTCGACGGGGACCGGATCGTGTACCCCGACGTCCTGTCGACCGGCGGCAAGCCGTCCGGCGTCGACCTGGTCGTCGCGGTGAACGCCGACGGTTCGGGCTTCAGCCAGGTGCTGCGTATCGCGGACGAGAAGGCTGCGAGGAACCCGCACGTGGCGGGCCTCGACGCTGACTTCGGCCTCGGCGTGAGCGCCCAGGACGCCGCCGGTGCGGGCCTGGAGGTCGCGCGTGAGCACGGTGCCTTCACCGTCACCGATCCGCATGCGACCGAGCCGGACGCCGACGACGGCGACCCAGAGGTGTTCCGGTCGTCCCGCCCGCTGGTCTGGACCTCTGAAGCGCCTGTGGAGGAAGCGCCCGCGGATGAAGCGTCCGCCGAGCAGGCCGCCGACACGACTGTCGTGCCGGCCCGGGCGGCGTCGTTCTCCGAGGCGGAAGCCAGCCCGTCCGCATCGGCCCTGTCCGGCTCGGCAGACCCGCTGGCGGGTCCGCTGACCCCGGACGCGGTGGTCGAAGTTCCGGTGGATGACGGCGATGGTACCGAGGATGTGGTCGGCGCCGCGATCGAGAGCGCGGCGACCGAGGAAACTACACAGTTTCCGATGTTCGCCGCTCTGGCGGTCTCCGGAACGCTCTCCGAGGTGACGGCCATCCGCAGCGCCTGGCCGGACAGCTCCTCCTCGTACCAGTTCGACGGCGACGCCGGTGTCGGCCGGTGCTCGGCGCCGGACCCGTACGCCGGGTACCAGTGCGGGCTGTCCAGCACGCACCGCAGCCTGTACGAGTTCGGCGGCCTGAGCGGGGTGGGAGGCCTGTCGTCGTCGGACGTGACGAAGGCCGTCTTCAACATCAATGCCACGTTCTCCTACAACTGTGACAAGACCGGCGTCTGGGTGTACCAGACCGGCTCGAACGCCGTCAGCAGCTCGACGACGTGGCACAACCCCGGCTCCTGGTCGACGAGGCTCGCGACGGCGCTGGTGACGCACCGGTCCGGCTGTGACGGCATGGTGCGGTCGGTCGGGTTCGACGTCACGGCCGGCGCGAAGAAGGTCGCGTCGTCGAACTGGTCGTCGCTCACCCTGGGTGTGCGCTCGGCGAACGAGACGACGATGGCCGGCTGGAAGCGGTACATCGGCCGGAACGACGGCAACGGCGGTACCAGCCCGCGCGCGACTCTGTCGGTCACCTACAACCGTGCGCCTGGCATCCCGACGAGCCAGAAGACGTGGCACAGCAAGGAGGACTACTCCTGCAGGACCGGGACGGACCGTCCGGTGCTGCGCACCACGACTCCCAAGCTGTCCGTCTTCATCCGCGACCCCGATGGGAACGCGACCAAGGCGCGGTTCCAGATCTGGCGGATCAACAGCGGCACCCAGACCTGGGGCGCGTACATGTCCTCGTACCTGCCGACCGGTAGGACGCACACCATCCAGGTGCCGAGCGGCAGGCTCGCGTCCAACGTCGTGTACAAGTGGCGCGCGCTGGCCAGGGACTCGACGGGCCGAGAAGGCTCGTGGTCGAAGTGGTGCGAGTTCACGGTGGACATCACCAAACCGTCGATGCCGAACATCCTTCCCGTGACGAGCGGCCCGGGTATCGAGGCTGTGTACACCAACGAGAACGTCGAGGCCGGCGGCATCGGACTGACGGGCAAGTTCCTGCTCGGATGGAACGGGTCCACGGACGTGGTCCGGTTCCATTACGGCTTCACGGATCCCGCTACCCCGAAGCGGGTCGCAACCACCTCGACCGGGAACGCCGTCATCTCGTTCACGCCGACCAAGCCCGGTCCGGTGACCGTGTACGTGCGGTCGGTAGACCGTGCAGGCAACATCTCCGACCCGCGGACGTACTCCGTGGACGTCGCCGCGCCTCAGGCCACGCATGTCTGGCGGATGGACGAGGGCTCCGGTACGACCGTTGCGGACGGAGCATGGGTCACGGTGAAGGAGCCGCTGACGCTCAGGGACGACGGAGCAGGCACGTCACCGTCCTGGAAGATCGGACCGCACGAGCTGTTCGGATCGCGAGCCGGGGACAAGGCGCTCTCTCTGGACGGTATCGACGACCGCGCCGTGACTGTCGGCGCCGGGATCGACACGACGAAGAGCTTTGTCGTGACGGCGCACGTGCGTCTACCACCGGACGCCGACCTGGCTGGAAACGACATCGCGGTCTCGCAGAACGGCACCGCACAGTCGCCCTTCGCTCTGATGTGGTGGGGGTCGTGTCGGCCCGACGGCGGCTGCTGGTCGTTCAACCTGTACCGCGCGGATGCAAACGAGTCCCCGATCGTCCGCGCCACCCAGTCCACCGGGGTGACCTATACCCCGGGTGAGTGGGTGCACCTGACGGGCTCGTGGGACAAGGACACGGGTAAGGCATCGCTGTGGGTGTGCCCCATCGGCACGCCGGAGCGTCCCTCGCCGGCGAACCCGATCCGAAGTGATTCCACGACAACCACGCCCACGCTGTGGCGCGCGACGGGTCCGACGGTGATCGGCCGCGGCATGTGGAACGGCGCGACGGCTCACTACTTCGACGGCGAGGTCGACAACGTGCGCGTGTTCGAAGGAACGGTCATCGCCGAGAACAAGATCCGCCGGTTGTGTCAGGGCGCGGATGACACCGACTTCCGGGGCGGTGCACCGGCGCTGGACCCGACCGCCGGCGACAAGCCGGCAGAGGAGCTGGGCCAGTGACCGCGCGAGAAGCGGGTGGAGACGTTCGGAAGCTGATGAGCGAGATGGGAACTGCGGTGACGGGGACGGGCAAGAGGGTGCGTGGCGGTCTGAGCAGGGTGACAGCCAGGAAGATGCGTGAGGTCCGGTCGGGCTGGCGCGCAGGAACACACCGCATCGGCGTCGCGACTGTCGCGAGCGGGCTGGTGTTCGCCCTCGTCGCCCAGCCGGCGCTCGCCGTCGGCCCGCACACGGGAGTCGAGTGTCAGCCCACCGCGACGGAACAGGACGCCGCGCTGGAGCTGGCGGAGTCCTGCGGGATGGACGTGGAGATCACGACTGCCCGCTCGCCGTGGTCGACGTTCACCGCGACCGAGGAGGGCAAGGTCTCCCAGGAGGTCACCGCGGTCGCCACCCGGACCTCGGTGAGCGGGGCCTGGGGGCCGGTCTCGAACCGGGTCACCGACGCGGACCCCACCGACGGGATGCTCGCCGTCACGGCACCGGTCTACCCGATCACGCTGTCCGACGGCACGGCGGGCAGGCCGCTCGCGACGATCAACAAGGATGGCCACACCCTCACCTATGACAGTCCGTTCGACCTGACCGAGCCGGTCGTCGACGGGGACACGGTGACCTACCCCGGGGTCGCGGGCAAGGGTGCCGACCTGGTCGTCACCATCAACTCGGACGGCACCGGCATCTCCACGGCGCTGCGCCTGGCCGATCGTGCCGCCGCCCTGCGTGCCGACAAGAAGATCGGGCTCGGCGAGCTCACGTTCCCCGTCACGACGTCGGCGGGTCTGACCGTCACGCAGAACGCGGCGGGTGGCTTCGACGTCGTCGACGCCTTCGGGGAGGACGTCTTCCGCGCTCCCGAGCCGAAGATGTGGGACTCCTCTGCCTCCGGCGCGCCCGACGAGAGCGCCGCGGGTTCCGGTCTGTTCAGCTCTGGTGCCACGCAGCGGGGCACCAAGGCTTCCGCAGGGCCGACGCCCGCCGCGCGGTGGGACCAGGTCAGCGGCGAGGACGCCGACGACCCGGCGGCCCGCGCGACGGCCCCGCTTCACGGAGACGAGCAGGTGTCGATGCCGGTGGACCTCGTCCCGGCCAAGGCCCGCCACACCACCGGCGCGCTGACGTCGGGGACGCCGGCCGACGCGGGCACGGGAGCGGGCGCGCTGAGCGGCGCCTCTGCGCCGGGCACCGATCTGACCGGCGGGCTGTCCGTTGGCGGGGAATCCCTGGGCGGGTTCGGCTCTGCCGGCGCCACCGAGCCCTCGACGGTCGGTGTGCGGATCCGGCCCGACCGGGACTTCCTGCTCTCGGACCCGGACACGGTGTTCCCCGCCCTGATCGACCCGACCGTGACCTCCGCGGGCAACGAGTGGCTCATGGTGCACGAGGGCACGCAGGATGCCACCAGCGGCTACATGTTCGAGGGCAACCAGGGCCTCGGGCTCTGTGACGTCGCAGTCGCTGCCTCCTGCCTGGAAAAGGTTCGGTTCCGGCTGGGCTGGCAGTTCGCCGGCCTCGATCACCTCGGGCTCCTCGAGCCCGCCGCGATCACCTCAGCCACGTTCAGCGTCTACGGCGACCACAGCTGGGACTGCACGGCACGCACGGTGCGGCTGTACGGCACGAAGCCGATCGACGCGGCGTCGAACTGGGACAACTGGGGCGCTCCTCCGTTCGGTACGGAGCTGTCCCGTGTGACGGTTGCGCACAAGGAGGCGTGCGACAACGCCGGATGGGTCGACTTCGACGCGACGACGGGGGCCAAGAACCTGGCCGCGACCGATACCGGAACGCTCAGCCTGGGTCTGGTGGCCCTCAACGAGACCGACATGACGCAGGGGTGGAAGCGGTACCGACACGACGCCAAGCTCACCGTCGAGTACGAGCCCCCGGCGGTCTCGGCGAACGCGGAGGGCGCCGACCTGGCGGCGCGTACGAAGAACCTCGACCCGGCCGAGCGGGCCGCGGACGACGCGGCACCGGACGCCGTCACGCCGACACCGGAGCCGGTGGCGGCACCGCCGGAGCCGACCGCGGACCCGGCGCTCGTCCCCGTGCAGAAGACCCCGGATGCCGCCGAGGCCACCCTTCCCGTGCCCGAGACGCTGACCGCGGTCCCGGACACGGCACTGGGCGGACTCGACCTGAAGATCGGTGCCCCGGCCCCTGCCGCGGGAACGCCTGAGGCCGCCTCAGAGGTGCACGTCGAGGTCGCGGACCAAGCCACGGCGATCGGCGCCGGGATCTCCGGTGTGCTCCTCGACGTCACCGACACGTCCGCCGAGGCACCGCCGGAGAACGGGGTGCGGCAGGTGCAGGTCCAGGTGGACTACGACAAGTTCACCGACCTCGCGGGTGCTGACTGGTCGGGCCGTCTCGGCATCGTCCGCATCCCGGAGTGCCATGCCACGACCCCGGACCTGGAGGAGTGCTCACCCACGCCGGTCGACTCGACGAACAACGCCACGGACGGAAGCGTGACCGCGACGCTCGACCTGGCTGCCGCGGGAACCCCCGCTGCTGCTGCGGGCGCGGCGGAGAGGTCCGCCACCACCGAAACACAGGTGGGCGCACTCGCGGCGGGTGGTGGTGACACGTTCGCCGTCACGGCGGGCACCAGCTCGGGTGCCGGTGACTTCGGCGCCACTCCGCTGTCTTCGGCATCCTCATGGTCGGTCAGTGGTGGCACGGGCTCACTGGGCTGGTCGTACCCGATCCAGGTCCCGTCCCCGGCGGCCGGGCCCTCGCCCGAGCTCGCGATCGGCTACTCGAGCGCCTCCCTCGACGGGCGGGTGTCCAGCACGAACAACCAGTCCTCGTGGGTCGGGGACGGGTGGGACATGACCAGCGGCTTCGTGGAGCGACGGTATGTGCCGTGCTCCGAGGACCGGGACGAGTCCGGCGGGCAGAACCCGAACAACGCCTCCCGCAAGACGGGCGACCTGTGCTGGGACAGCGACAACGCCTTCCTCGTGTTCAACGGCACCTCCTCGGCACTGGTGAAGAAGGACGACGCCGACACGACCGACGCCATCGAATGGCGTCCCGAGTCCGACGACGGCACGCTCGTGCAGCAGTACGGACGGCCGACAGGCACGGCTGCCACGACAGACGCCGGCTGGGCCGGGGAGTACTGGAAGGTCACGACGACTGACGGCACCGTCTACTTCTTCGGCAAGGACGGGCGGTACTCCGGCGACACGCTGGCACAGAACTCCCGCTGGACCGTTCCGGTGTACTCGAACCACCCGAACGAGCCCGGGTACAAGTCCGCCTTCGCGGAGTCGGGCCGCCAGATGGGGTGGCGGTTCAACCTCGACTACGTCCGCGACACGTCGGACAACACGATGACCTACCGGTACGAGAGCGAGACCAACCGGTACGGCGCGAACAACAACACGGGCGCCACTCGCACCTACACGCGCGGCGGCACACTCGACTGGATCAGCTACGGCACCCGTGCCGGGTCCGAGCCGGTGAGCGCTACCGGAGCCGGCGCTCCGAACTTGGTCGCCTTCGCCACTGCCGAGCGCTGCCTGGTGGCGGCGACGGACTGCGAGAACGCCGACCGGGGGACGACTGCCGGGGCGGTGCGCTGGCACGACACACCCGTGGACCTGCTGTGCTCATCGAGCACCAGCTGCCCGGACGTCCGGAGCCCTGCGTTCTTCTCGACCAAGCGCCTCACGACCGTGGTGACGAAGGTGAACGTCGGCGGCACGCTGACGGCCAAGGACTCGGTCGCCCTGACGCAGACGTGGCGTGACCCGGGCGACGGTACGGGCCGGATCCTGTGGCTCGACGCGATCAGGCGCACTGCCAACGGACCCAGCAGCTCGACGTCGGACGACGTCGTCTTCGACCCCATCCGGTTCACCGGCAACGAGCAGATGCCGGGGCGTGTCGCGGACACGGTTGTCGATGGCCTGCCTGCCATGAACCGTATTCGGGTCGAGGGGATCACTACCGAAACCGGCGCGACGATCGCCATCAAGTACACGCCGACGGAGTGCACGGCTGCTCTGTACGAGCCGGTCGCACAGGGCTATATCTCGACCGCGCACCAGTCCGCGAACGAGAAGCGATGCTTCCCGGTGGTGTGGCACCCGTGGGGTATGCCCGAGCCGCGCAGCGAGTACTTCCACTCCTACATGGTGTCCAAGGTGACCCAGTCGGCAGGCCAGACCGGTGCGTTCAGCGTTGATGTCGTCACCTCGTACGCGTACGGCGGCGGCATCGAGTGGGCGCGGATCGATGATCCGCTGACGCCCAAGAAGGACCGCACCTACTCGATCAACCGCGGCTACGAGACCGTCACGACTACCACTGGATCCGACTCGGTTGCTGCGAAGACCAAGACGCGGTACCTACAGGGAACTGGCAAGGACATCAACCTGGAGCTGGGCTCGATCACCACCCGCGGTGTCAGGGACCACGAGCGGTTTGCCGGTATGCCGGTCACGAGCACGGTGGTCAACGGACAGACGGGGGTCTCCAAGACGATCACCATCCCCGAGGCAGAGGAGACGGCGAGAACGGGTAGTGCCGGGACGGATGATCTGTTGGTCGCCACCCGGACCGCCCGGATGGACGTCTACACCGCGTCGTACACGGCCGACGGCACGCAGGAGTACGTGACGCGTACCGATACGGAGTACGGCGATCATGGAGAAGTCACCAAGGTCAACGACTACGGGGCGTTCTCGGAGACGGCTGACGACAACACGACGTCGGACGACCTCTGCATCACTACCGGCTATCTGAAAGACAGCGCCAAGCATTTCGTGGTGCCGATTACGACCAAGACGGTCAGCGTGCGATGCGCCATCACGGAGACCACTCCCGACCAGTTGATCGGGGCGTCAAAGATCAGCTATGACGATCCTGGCGACCGAGGGCTGCCGACGAGCGTCAAGACGAACGACAAGGACGGTGCTCTCAACAACGCGTCTCCGACCGTGCACACGGTGTATGACGACCGGGGCCGTGTAGAGAGCTCGACCGACCCGTTGGGGCGGGTATCCGAGACTCGATACACGGAGTCTCATGGTGTCCCTGCCACGGTGACCACCAAGAGCCCGGATCCGGATGGCGCGGGCGATGGCGACGGTGACGGCGTCACCCTGACAGCACACGAGTCGACAACCGCCCTGCACCCGCTGCTCGGTGTACCGACCAAGGTGAGCGACCCCAACAACCGTCTCACGACGGCGAGCTATGACGCCGCGGGCCGCCTGCTGTCGGTGAACTATCCGGATCGGCAGGGCGAGTCGGCAAACGTCACGTACGCCTACTCGACGTCGCGCACCGGTGTGAACGCTGTGACGACTAGGACGCTCGCCGCGGACGGGGTCAAGTACCACGTGTCCGTGGCCCTGTACGACGGTCTGCTGCGACCCATCCAGACGCAGACCGAGTCGCTGGACGGCGACGAGGAAGCCGTCAACGGCCGGCTCATCACCGACACGGAGTACGACGTGAACGGCCGGGTCTGGTTCACCACCTCAGGCTGGTTCGCGACCGGGAAGCCGAGCACGACCCTGGTGGGCGCGGCCGTCGAGCCGGACGCCACCACGGTCTTCACCTACGACGGCCTAGGACGGGTCCGGACCGAGGCCCTGTTCACGGGGAACATCTCGAACGCGGCCTACGAGCGATGGCGCACGACCACGCACTACGACGGTGCCACTACGACCGTCATTCCTCCGGACGGCGCGACCCCGACCCAGACCAAGGTCGACGCCCGTGGCCGGACCGTGGCGCTGAGCCAGTTCCTCCGCGACCCGGTCAAGGACCTGTCGGTCCGCACGCTGGCCGGCGTGCTGGACCTGGACGAGCAGACCACCAAGTACGAGTACGACAAGGCGGGACGGCTGTCCAAGGTATTTGACCCCGATATGAACGAATGGGAGTACCGGTACGACAAGCTCGGCCGACAGGTCGTGGCCATCGACCCGGACGCCGGCAAGACGGAAACGGAGTACGACGCCGCAGGTCAGGTCACCTGGGTGATGAACGGCGCGAACCAAAAGCTGCACTACACCTACGACCAGCTGGGGCGCCGCAAGACGGTCCGGCAGGACACAGCCACCACAGGCACACTCCGCGCCAAGTGGACGTATGACGTCTTGACCTCCTACGCCGGCACGAACCCGCCGTCGGCCAAGGGGCAGGTCACGAGCTCGACCCGCGTCGCGCCGTCGGCTGACGGGAGCGGCGAGTTCGTCACGGCCCTGACCGGGTTCGACGCTGCCTATCGTCCGACCGGGACGGTGACCGTCATCCCGGACACTACCCAGATGGCCGGGCTGAAGGGCAGCTACGAGCAGAAGGTCACCTACACCGCGGACGGGCAGGTCGCCTCGACCACGTATCCGGCCGCCGGTGGGCTGAGCAAGGAGACGGTGACCACGCACTTCGACGAGGAGACGAGCGTCGCCGAGTGGATGGGTGGCGGGTTCGGGTGGGGTACGTACGTCGCCTCCAGCCGTACCGACGTCTTCGGCCGGCTGTCCTACCTCGACCTCGGTAACACCTACGGCACCGTCGTGTCCTACGGCTACGAGGTCGGCACCAGCCGGCTGATGAACGTGAAGCTCGACCGCGAACGGATCGGCGGCACCGAGCTCGACATCAGGTACGCGTACGACGACGCAGGCAACGTCCTCAGCGCCAAGGACAAGCCGACCGCGGCGGGCCGCGCCGCGGACCAACAGTGCTATCAGTACGACGCGCTGCGCCGTCTGACCGAGGCCTGGACGCCCGCTACTGGCAACTGTGCGCTGGCGAAGTCTCCCGCCGCATTGGGCGGGTCTGCCCCGTACTGGGCGTCCTTCGAGTACGACGACGTTCTTGGCAATCGCACCGACGAGACCTACAGAACTCGCGGGCTCGCCGGCGATGTCGACGGTGGAGTGACGACCCAGAGGGGCTACGACTATGAGGGCAGCAGGGACCTCAACGCGGACGGTGACTCCACGGACGCGGGTGAGTTCGCCGGGCCGCACGCAGTCACGTCGATCACGACGGACGGGCCCAGTGGCAGCACGGAAACGTCGTTCACCTATGACAACGCGGGCCGGACTCGGACCCAGACGCAGGACAGCGACTACCTGACCACCAAGCTTTCGCTGGGCTGGGACCACGAGACCGAGCTGGCCTCGACCAGCACTGCCACCACGGTGTACCCGGAGCCCGAGCCGGGCTCAGGGGACGACGACAGCGACGGTGACCAGTCCTCTGGGACCGGGCCCGACCGGGGAACGGGTACGACGGCGACCGTCACCGGGCGGAACCTGTACACCGCTGACGGGGACCGCCTCGTGCGCACTGCCCCGGACGGGACGATCACGGTGTACCTCGGTGGCCAGGAGATCACCAAGGCACCCAACGGAACGGTCACCGGCGCCAGGTACTACAGCTTCGCCGGCCAGACGGTCGCGATGCGTACCGCGAACGGCCTCGGCGGTGTCACGTCGCTGATTAATGACCCGCAGGGCACAGCGCTCGCTTCGGTGCACAACACCAACTGGACCACCAGCAGTGTGGCCAAGCACTACACGCTGCCGTTCGGTGAGCAACGTGGCGGGGACTCGGCTCCTGGCGACCACGAGTTCCTCGGCAAGGTCCGCGACGCCTCGACGGGCCTGACCCTCGTAGGTGCGCGGTGGTACGACGAGACCGTCGGCAGGTTCCTGTCGGTCGACCCGGTCATGGACCTGGCCGACCCGCAACAGTGGAACGGGTACGCGTACGCGAACAACAACCCCACCACCTACTCTGATCCATCAGGTCTATTGCAGGCCCCTAGGCCGACGATCGATGGGGACTACCGGCTCACCCAGAATACAAACCGGGCAGTTGCGAACAGGAACTCAGGCTGGAACATCAATCTGTCCGGGGCGCTCGGAAGAGTCGTTTCAAGCACGGGCCTGAAGTTTATTCTCGGTGTTGTGGGTGGTGTGATCTCGGACATCGCATCTGCCCCGTCGGTCGCAGACGCAACGTGCCCAATAGGGGGCTGCTCGACCGTTCAGGATAAGATCGTGGTGCCCGATATTGCCAGGATGAATCAGGACACCGGGGCCGTCTCTGTCACTCGGCCGACGGCACCGTCGCCTGCCACTGGTGGTGCCGGCAGCGGGAACAACAGCGGAAATGGCGGAATCAAAACCACCTTCGCCGACCCTGAGGAAGAAGGCGATGACGATGAAGCGGACGACAGTCGTACCGACTTCTTCACGGTCCAGGGGCCGCATGATGCAGCGCGGTTGGCCTCTGGTGGGCAGCCGTTCCCCACGGATCCCTTCAAGGCACATCTTGGTCCTGGTGTCTACTCGTGGGGTAGCAAAGCGGAAGCCGTGGCCTATGCTGCGAATAAGTCCGGAACTACAATTATGCGGTTCTCGGTGAATAACCGTGACCTTGCTGGGATGTCTCAAGCGCATGTTGGGAGGATGACAGATAGGGCCGCAGCCGAGTTCGTCGAGCGGCATAGCTCTATATATGGCGATGGTGCGAGACATGGTCTTGGCTACATCTCACGGCCGACATCGAAGGGTACGGAGCACTTCTTCTCGGCGGACGTATTCAACTTACTAAGGTGGCACTGATGGAGAGTCGACGCACGACTCATGCTTACCGGCTGATCAAATCGTCCTGGGGTATCAGTATTGTAATAACCGGCACAGTGTCGATTGGTGATGGCTCCAACCGCGTTGCTGATCGCGGGCATTCCATCGGCTTGAGTTTCGGCGATGCGGCACCGTCATTGCCCGAGTCGTATCGCAGTGAGCTTCGCAGGGGCCTGGATGCCGTTGCCGATGACATCGTCGCTCGGGTTGGAAACTCGCCTGTTCTTGTGAATATCGAGAATGTCCTGTTCAATGAGGTCGATTTTCAGGTCGACGGCTTGGCTGTAGCCATGTGTCGGTGGGCCGAGAAGGCATTCGAACTTTCACCAACGCGGATTCTCGAGACGTTCGATCGTGCTGCCAATCGATACTGCTTCGATTGGACTTAAAATGCTCGAGTTGATGGGTTCCGCACTCCTGTGCGAAGCACTGGCGTGGCGAGAGCGTCGTCGACCATGAGGTTGCGGGCGTCCTTGTTGAAGTTTTCCGGTGGCCGACTCGTCGGCCGATGTATATCAGGACGAAGAGCGCTCAAGAATTCGGAATGTCGCACATGAACTTCAAGATCTGATCATCGAAGGGCTGGCGGTCAGTTGAATCGAAATGCCACGCCCGCGATTTTCGGTGGTGACGCCTGGGAATCCATTGCGTCTCGTCAGATCAGTTTTCTGATTGGATGAAGACAATATCTGACAGAACGGCGGTCTAAGTGGCGATATTTGGGTCCAATTGGTTTCCGTTTTCGATGTCAACCGAAGTCGCCGAGCTCGTCGCTGAAATCTTGGATGAATTGACGGGCAGGAATGGGTTGCCCCTGCCGGAAGCCGTGGCTCGGATCAATGCGCAGTGGGGCGATCTTGACATGGCGAGCCCGACGGACATCATGCTGCACGAAACCGACTTCTACTGGGCGACAGTCATATTGTACGAACGGCCGATCCCTGACTGGTGGGAGGGGGCCGACCGCTCGTCGTGGACACGACGCGCCGCTCCACCTGTTGACTCGGGATGCTGGACGGTTTCAAGGGAACAGGGATAACTCCTCAGCCGCGGTACGGGGCTTTCTTGCACGTAGACGCCCAGTGACCGGGACCGCCCCACAACCACCACCCAAGCCCCACAGACAGGACAGGCCCCTACCCCCGGACGCGGTAGGTTCTACCCCGTGACATCCCCGTTCGACCGGATCCGCCCGGCGGCCACCACCGCGCGCCAGGTCTCCGACCTCGCCGCCGCGTTCGGCCTCACCATCGCCCCAGGTCATCCCGCTGATGCCGCGGTCACCTGCGTGGCCTCGGACAACCGGGTCGCCAGGCCGGGAGACCTCTTCGTAGCCGTCCCCGGTGCCCGCGCGCACGGCGCGCAGTTCGCCGCCGACGCCGTCGCGCGCGGGGCCAGCGCCATCCTCACGGACGCGCGCGGGGCCGAGCTGATCGGCGCCGACAACACCGTCCCGGTGCTCATCGCCGACGAGGATCCCCGCGCCATCCTCGGCCAGGTCGCCGCCTGGGTGCTGGGCAACCCCGCCGAGGACCTGATGACCTTCGGCGTCACGGGCACGAACGGCAAGACCACCACCACCTACCAGCTCGACCACCTCCTGCGGTCGCTCGGCTGGAAGGGCGGCCTGATCGGCACCGTCGAGACCCGCTCAGGGGACCGCGTCATCCCGAGCGTCCTAACCACCCCCGAGGCCGCGGACCTGCAGGCCCTGCTCGCCGCGATGCGCGAGGACCACGTGCGCACGCTCGCCATGGAGGTCTCCTCCCACGCGCTCGCGCAGCACCGGGTCGACGGCGTCGTATTCGGCGTCGCAGGGTTCACCAACCTGACCCAGGACCACCTCGACTTCCACGGTGACTTCGAGTCGTACTTCGCCACCAAGGCCGACCTGTTCACGCCCGCCCGGGCCCGCCGCGGCGTCGTCACCATCGACGACACCTGGGGGGAGCGCATGGCCGAGGCCGCGCAGATCCCCGTCGCGACGCTCACCACGCTGCCCGGCAAGGACGCCGACTGGACCGTGACCGACGTCGCGCCGTCGGGCACCGGATCCGCCTTCACCCTCACCCACCGTGATGGGCGCACGCTGCGCACCTCCACCTCGCTGCCCGGCGGCTACAACGTGGCCAACGCGGCGCTCGCGGTGGCGATGGTGCTCGAGGGCGGCTCGGACATCCGCGACGTGACCGACGCGCTCGCGGCAGGTGACGGCCTGAGTGCCACCGTCCCGGGCCGCATGGAGGTGCTCGCCACCTCCCCGCGCGTGGTCGTGGACTTCGCGCACAACACCGAGGCGCTCGAGCTCAGCCTCGCCGCCCTGCGCCCGACGACGTCCGGCAAGCTCTCCGTGGTCTTCGGCGCGACAGGCGACCGCGACCCGGGCAAGCGGCCGTTCATGGGTGCCGCCGCCGTCCGCGGCGCGGACGTGGTCTATGTGACCGACGACGACCCCCACGACGAGGACCCCGCGAAGGTACGGGCAGAGGTGCTCGCGGGCACCGGAACCGACGGCACACCCGGCCGCACGGTCGATGCGGCGGACGGCAGCGGCTCGCGTACCGTGGAGGTCCACGAGGTCGCCCCGCGCGCGGACGCCATCCGCGCCGCGATCCTCGCTGCCGGCCCGGATGACACGGTGCTGGTCGCGGGCCGCGGGCACGAGACCGTCCAGGAGATCGCCGGCGTGGACCACCAGCTCGACGACCGCGTCGAGGCACGCGCCGCGCTGGCGGACCGGGCAGCCGTACCTCAGCAGAACGTGTAGCCCCAGCAGTACGTGCAATCCCAGCAGTACGTGCAAGCCCAGCAGGCCCCAGCAGTACGCGTAGCCAGAGCAGGACCCCGTGCAGGAGAGGACACCACAGGCATGATCGAGCTGACTGCGGCCCAGGTCGCTGCAGCCACCGGCGGGCGGCTGCACGCCGACCCGGACGTCACGGTCACGGGGGCGGTGATCATCGACTCGCGCGACGCCGCGCCCGGTGCGCTCTTCGTGGCGCTGCCCGGCGACCGGGTGGACGGTCACGACTACGCGGCCACCGCGGTTGCCGGGGGTGCCGCGCTGGTGCTGGCGTCCCGCGAGCTGGACGGCCTGCCCACGGTAGTGGTGGACGACCCCCAGGCGGCTCTCGGTGAGCTGGCGCGGTACGTCCTGGCGACGGCGCGCAGCGGCGCCCACGGCGGCGTCGTGCCCCAGGTGGTGGCCGTGACCGGCTCGGTGGGCAAGACGACCACGAAGGACCTGCTCGGCCAGCTCCTCACCCCTGAAGCGGGTGGCGAGCAGGCGATCATCTTCACCAAGGGCTCGTTCAACAACGAGATCGGCCTGCCGCTCACGGTCCTGCGGGTCACCGCCGCCACGCGCTACCTGGTGCTCGAGATGGGCGCCGACCGCCTCGGCAACATCGCCTACCTCACGGGCATCGCGCCGCCCGACGTCGGCGTCGTGCTCGCGGTGGGCGTCGCGCACATCGGCCACTTCGGCAGCGTCGAGATCATCGCGAAGACCAAGGCCGAGATGGTCTCCGGCGTCGTCGACGGCGGTTCCGTGGTGCTCAACGCCGACGACCAGCGGGTCATGGCCATGGCCGGCCTGGCCGGTCCCGGCACGACCGTCCAGACCTTCGGCACCATTCCGTCCGCCGACGTCCGCGCCGAGGACATCACCATCGACCCCATGGGCCGGGCGAGCTTCACGCTCCGCGTAGCCCGCGGCGGCGAGGCCGACGAGCAGCGCGCCGACGTCGCGCTGCAGCTCGTCGGCGCGCACCACGTGAGCAACGCGCTCGCTGCCGGGACGGTGGCGCTGCGGCTCGGCGTGCCGGTGGCCGACGTCGCGAAGCGGCTCTCCGAGGCCACCGCGCTGAGCCCGCACCGGATGGCCGTCACCGAGCGGCCCGACGGCGTCACGGTGATCGACGACGCGTACAACGCCAACCCGGACTCGATGAAGGCCGCGCTGCGCACTCTCGCTGTGGTGTCCGGCCGGACCCGCCGTTCGGTAGCGGTGCTCGGCGAGATGCTCGAGCTCGGCGACAGTGCCCGTGCGGCGCACGACGAGATCGGCCGGCTCGTGGTGCGGCTGAACATCAAGCAGCTCGTCGTGGTCGGCCAGGGCGCCTACCACATCCATGAGGGCGCCATGCAGGAGGGCTCCTGGGGTTCGGAGTCGATCTTCGTGCCCGACATCGCCGCCGCCCGCGAGCTGCTGGACGAGTCGCTGGAGTCCGGCGACGTCGTGCTCGTGAAGTCTTCCCTCGGTGCCGGGCTGACCGCGCTCGGGGACCACCTGTCGGGTGCCAAGACCACAGAGGACAACCACAAGTGATCGCGATCCTGGTCAGCGCCGCAGTGGCGCTGCTCGTCGCCCTGCTGGGCACACCGGTCTTCATCAAGTTCCTGATCCACAAGAACTACGGCCAGTTCGTGCGCGAGGACGGCCCCACCGGGCACTTCATCAAGCGCGGCACGCCTCAGATGGGCGGCGTCGTCATCATCGCGGCGACCGTCCTCGGCGTCGCTGCCTCGATGCTGGTGTCGCAGCGGCTCCCGAGCGTGTCGGCGCTGCTGGCGCTCTACCTCATGGCGGGCCTCGGCCTGATCGGGTTCCTCGACGACTTCACCAAGATCCGCAAGCAGCGCTCCCTCGGCCTGACCCCGCGCGCCAAGCTGATCGGGCAGGGCGTCGTCGGCGTCTCGTTCGCCGTGCTCGCGCTGCAGTTCCCCAACGAGAACTCGCGGACCCCCGCGTCGACCAAGATCTCGTTCCTGCGCGACACCGAGATCGACCTGGCGTTCGCCGGCGCCACCGTCGGCGTCATCCTCTTCGTGATCTGGGCCAACCTGCTGGTGTCCGCGTGGTCCAACGCGGTGAACGTGACCGACGGCCTGGACGGCCTGGCCACCGGCGTCTCGATCATCACGTTCGGCGCGTACGTGCTGGTCGGGATCTGGCAGCTCAACCAGTCGTGCCAGCTCGTCGCCACAGCCGGACCACGCTGCTACGAGGTGCGCGACCCGCAGGACCTGGCCATCGTCGCCGCGGCGGTCACTGGCGCGTGCGTCGGGTTCCTGTGGTGGAACGCCAACCCCGCCAAGATCTTCATGGGCGACACCGGCTCGCTCGCCCTGGGCGGCGCGCTGGCCGGCCTGTCGATCCTGTCGCGGACCGAGCTGCTCGCGGTGATGCTCGGCGGGCTGTTCGTGGTCATCGTCTCCTCGGTGGTGATCCAGGTCGCGTACTTCAAGATGACGGGCAAGCGGGTCTTCAAGATGGCGCCGCTGCAGCACCACTTCGAGATGTCCGGGTGGGGCGAGGTCACGATCGTCATCCGGTTCTGGCTGATCGCCGGCCTGCTCGCGGGCCTGGGCATGGGCATCTTCTACGCCGAGTGGGTCGCCTCGTGACGGACGCGGCAGGCTCCGACGCCTACGGGACCGTCGAGCTGCGCGTCCCGCTCGCCGAGGCCCGGGTGGTCCTTGCCGGCCTCGGCGTCACCGGCCGCTCGCTGCAGCGCGTCCTGACGTCGCGCGTCGCCTCCCTGGTCACGGTCGACGACAAGGCCGACGACGCCGACCACCGCGGGCTGGACGCCGACGGCGCCGCGGCCGTGCTGGCCGCGGCGGACCTGCTGGTCGCCTCACCGGGCTTCGCGCCGCACCACCCGGTCGTCGCTGCCGCGCTGGCCGCGGGCGTACCGGTGTGGAGCGAGGCCGAGCTGGCGTGGCGCCTGCGGGTAGTCTGCCTCGGCTCCGACCAGCCCGCCGAGTGGCTGGGCATCACGGGGTCCAACGGCAAGACGACCACCGTCGAGATGCTGGTCGCGATCCTGCGGGCCGCGGGCCTGCGCACCGCCGCCGTCGGCAACGTGGGCAGGTCCCTCGTGGAGGCGGCGCTCGACCCGACCCTCGACGTCGTCGCGGTGGAGCTGTCGAGCTTCCAGCTCCACTTCACGCACACGATGTCGCTGCAGGCCGGCGCGGTCCTCAACGTCGCAGCGGACCACCTCGACTGGCACGGCTCCATCGACGCGTACGCGCGCGACAAGGGCCGCATCTACGAGAACGCACGGGTCGCCTGCGTCTACAACGCCGCGGACAAGAAGACCGAGGACCTGGTGCTCGAGGCCGACGTCGTCGAGGGCGCGCGCGCCGTCGGCTTCGTGGCCGGCATGCCCGGCCCGGGCGACCTCGGCCTGGTCGACGACGTCCTCGTGGACCGCGCCTTCCATGCCGCGGGCGACGATCCGGACCGCCGCAAGAGCGCCGCGGAGCTCGGCACCCTCGCCGACCTGAAGCAGCTGGGTGACCACAACGGCGTCGTGCCCGCACACATCGTGGCCGATGCCCTGGCCGCCGCGGCCCTGGCCCGCGCACACGGCGTGCCCGCGTCCGCCGTCCGCGACGGGCTGCGGTCCTTCGGGCCGAGCGACCACCGCATCCAGCGCGTCGCCGAGGCGGACGGCGTCACGTACGTGAACGACTCGAAGGCCACGAACGCGCACTCCGCGGCCGCCTCGCTGGCCGGTTTCGCGCACGGCAGCGTCGTTTGGATAGCCGGCGGGCTGCCCAAGGGCGCCACTTTCGACGAGCTCGTCTCGTCCCGCGCCGACCGGATGCGCGCCGCGGTCGTGATCGGCTCGGACCCCCGTCCGCTGGCTGACACGCTGGCCCGACACGCGCCGAAGATCCCGGTGGTGGTGATCGATCCCGGTGACACTGGGTCCGTGATGCACCGGGCGGTAGCCGCAGCGCGGGACCTGGCCCAGCCGGGGGACACCGTGCTGCTGGCGCCTGCGGGTGCGTCGCAGGACCAGTTCGCCTCGTACGCCCAGCGCGGCGAGGAGTTCGCACGCGTGGTGCGTGAGCTCACCGCCTGAGCAGGAGGGACGGGTATGGCCACGACGAGTACGAACCGCGGCGCTCCTGCGCGTTCCTGGCTGGGTCAGTGGAACTCGAACGTCTCCAGCTACTACCTCCTGGTGGGCGTCACGGGGCTGCTGACCGTCATCGGCCTGATCATGGTGCTGTCCAGCTCGACGGTGACCTCGATCGCCGCGGACGAGTCGCCGTACGCGGCGTTCCTGGTCCAGGCGCAGTACGCGCTGATGGGCCTGCCCGTGCTGCTGGTCGCCGCACACTTGCCGGTCCGCTGGTACAAACGGCTCGCGATGCCTGGTCTCGCCGTCGTGCTGGTGCTGCTTGTCGCGGTGATCTTCCTGGGCGACGTCACCAACGGCCAGCGGAACTGGCTGGAGCTCGGGCCAGTGCGTTTCCAGCCGTCCGAGCTTGCCAAGCTTGCCCTCGCCATTTGGCTCGGCACCGTGCTGGGCCGCAAGCAGGCTCTGCTAGGCAGTTGGTCGCACGCGATTCTGCCCGCCGTGCCGGGCGCCGTCGTGGTGCTCGGCCTGGTGCTCGCCGGCGGAGACCTCGGCACGGCGCTCGTGATGGGCCTCCTGGTGGCCGGCGCCTTCTTCGTGTCCGGCGTGCCCATGTCCCTCATGACGCTCGGCAGCGTGCTCGCGGCCTTCGTCGTGGTTTACGTGTTCATCCTGCAGCAGGACGGCGGGGACCGCCTGGAGCGCATCAACGCAACCTACGGTGGCTCGTGCGACCCTGCTTCGGGGTGCTACCAGTCCCTGCACGGCCTGTTCGGCCTGGGTACCGGTGGGCTCTGGGGCGTTGGCCTGGGCGGGAGCCGCGAGAAGTGGAGCTACCTGCCCGAGGCGCACAACGACTTCATCTTCGCCGTCATCGGCGAGGAGCTCGGCCTGTTCGGCACGGTGCTGGTGCTCGCGCTCTTCGCGGTGCTCGGGCTGGCGATGAGCCGGGTGATCCGGCGGCACACCGACCCGTTCGTCAAGGTCACCACCGCCGCCGTCGCCTGCTGGATAGTGGGCCAGGCGTTCGTGAACATCGGCGTGGTGATCGGCGTCCTGCCGGTGATCGGCGTGCCGCTCCCGCTGGTGTCCGCCGGTGGTTCGGCGCTCATCACGACGATGGCGGCGCTCGGGATGGTGATCTCGTTCGCCCGGACCGAGCCAGGGGCTGCCAAGGCACTGGCTGCACGCGGTAGCGTCGTCCGCAAGTCACTGGCTGTGCTGGGCGGCGCGGTTCGTAGACGGTAGAAATGTGCACGGTGGCTCCATCCGTGACGAGATCCGGCACCTCAGGTCTTGTCGCGGCGGGGCGGCCGCGCACCGATCCGCCCGCGCCGTTCGGCCGGGCGACGACGAGAAGGTGATGATGAGCTCAGCAGTTGTGTCGGTGGTGCTCGCCGGTGGCGGTAGCGCAGGACACGTGAACCCCCTGCTCGCGGTGGCCGACGAGGTACGGCGCAGGGAGCCCGGCGCGCGCGTGCTCGCGCTCGGCACCACCACCGGTCTGGAGGCCGAGCTCGTGCCGGCCCGCGGCTACGAGCTGCGGCCGATCCCGCGCGTGCCGCTGCCGCGGCGCCCCAGCCCCGACCTGCTGCGGCTGCCGGGCAGGCTGGCCGCCGCGGTGAAGTCGGCGGAGGACGCGATCGACGAGATCGACGCGCAGGCGGTCATCGGGTTCGGCGGGTACGTGGCAACGCCGGCGTACCTCGCGGCCCGGCGCAAGGACATACCGATAGTGATCCACGAGCAGAACATGCGCCCCGGCCTGGCCAACCGCCTGGGTGCCCGGTGGGCGGCCCGGGTCGGGCTCACCTTCGCCGGCACCCCGCTGCGCGGCGGCGTCCTCACGGGACTGCCGCTGCGACAGGCGATCGCGGGTCTCGTGCAGGAGCGCGAGGCTGACGCCGCGGGCGCCCGGGTCCGTGCCGCCGCCGAGCTGGGCCTCGACCCGGCGCTGCCGACCCTCGTCGTCACCGGCGGTTCCCTCGGTGCGGTGAACCTGAACCGCGGGGTGTCCCGTGTTGCCGCCCAGATCCTCGCGACTGGCGCGCAGGTGCTGCACCTGACCGGCAAGGGCAGGAGCCCCGAGGTGCTCGAGACGCTGGCGGCGGTACCCGACCTCGACCGCCGGCGCTACCAGGTCCGCGAGTACCTGGAGCAGATGGAGCTCGCCTACGCGGTGGCGGACCTGGTGGTCTGCCGCTCCGGTGCGGGTTCGGTGGGCGAGCAGGCAGCGCTCGGCATCCCCGCGATCTACGTACCGCTGCCCATCGGCAACGGCGAGCAGCGGCTGAACGCCGCGCCGCTCGTGGAGGCCGGCGGCGGCCTGCTGGTGGACGACGCGGACCTGACACCCGAGTGGGTGTCCACGAACGTTCCCCCGCTGCTCGCGGACCGCGAGCGGCTCGGTGTCATGGCGAAGGCCGCCCGGTCGGCCGGCACCACCGACGGCGCCGCACGTGTCGTCGATCTCGTCGAGCAAGCCGTACGGTCAGCAGGTACCGACACCACGGAGGTCAGGTCATGAGCACCACGGTCACGGATCAGATGACGGATCAGGTCGCGAAGCTCGGACGCGTCCACATGATCGGCATAGGCGGCGCGGGCATGTCCGTGGTGGCGCGCCTGCTCGCCGGGCGCGGCGTACCCGTGCAGGGCTCGGACGCCGCCGACTCGGAGACGCTGGAGGCCCTGCGGGCCGAGGGCGTCAAGGTGTGGGTCGGGCACGATCCGGCGCACCTCACCGGCGTGGACTCCGTGGTGATCTCGAGCGCCGTGCACGAGGACAACCCGGAGCTGGCCGCCGCCCGCGCCCGTCGTCTCAACGTCCTGCACCGCTCGCAGGCGCTGGCCGCGCTGATGGAGGGCCGGCGCGGCGTCGCCGTCGCCGGCGCGCACGGCAAGACGACGACGTCGGCGATGATCGCGACGATCCTGCGCGAGGCGGGTCTCGACCCGTCGTACGCGATCGGCAGCACCGTCCGTACCGCCAACGGCTCGACGCCGGGTGGTCACCTCGGTTCGTCCGACGTGCTCGTGGCCGAGGCCGACGAGTCGGACGGTTCGTTCCTGAACTACACGCCGACCATCGCGGTGGTGACGAACGTCGAGGCGGACCACCTGGACCACTACGGCACCCCCGAGGCGTTCAGCGGAGCGTTCATCCGGTTCGCGCGCCGTCTGGTCTCCGACGGCTGGCTCATCGCGTGCGCCGACGACGAGGGCTCGCTCTCGGTGGGCGCCACCATCTGCGCGACCGGCGGCCACGTCATCACCTACGGCACCAGCGACACGGCGCGAGTGCGGGTCACGGACATCTCGACGACGCCGGAGGGCACCACCGCGGTGCTGCGCGGCGACATCCTTGGCACCAACGAGCAGGTGGCCGACGGCGCCGGCGTGTCCGGCAACGTGCCGGGCATCCTGATGCGGCTCTCGGTCCCGGGCAAGCACAACGTGCTCAACGCGACCGCCGCCGTGATCGCTGCGGTGAAGCTGGGCGTGGCGCCCGAGCAGGCAGTCGCGGGCGTCGAGGCGTTCGTGGGCACGGGCCGGCGCTTCGAGGAGAAGGGCACCGCCGACGGCGTCCGCGTCATCGACGACTACGCCCACCACCCCACGGAGATCCGGGCCATCGTGACCGCCGCGCGCGAGATCGCCGACGGCGGCCGCGTGCTGGTCCTGTTCCAGCCGCACCTCTACTCGCGCACGAAGTTCTTCGCCGACAAGTTCGCGCTGGAGCTGTCCGCCGCCGACGAGGTGGTGGTCACGGCCATCTACGGGGCCCGCGAGGAGCCCGACCCGTCGATCACCGCGAACACCATCGTCGACCTGATGGTCGACCACGGCGCCGTCTACGCCGTGCCGGACCGGCTGGACGCCGCGCACGCGATCGCCGACCTCGCCCGGCCGGGCGACGTGGTGCTCACGGTCGGCGCCGGCGACGTGACGCAGCTCGGGCCCGCCGTCCTGGCGCGCCTGAACGGTCGCGTGGCGTCGGGCACGGCGACGGGGCTGGGCGAGGACTGATGCGACCGCCCGCGCGTCCTCGCGCCGCGGGCACGGCACGGCCGCGCCCCGCAGGTGAGGGTCCGGCACAGCAGGAGTACGACGGTCAGGAGGCTACGGGTCCGACCGCCCGTGGTCCCCGGGGTCCGGGTCCGGCGCAGGAGTCCGCTCAGCGGCCTGCTGCGCCGGCCGGGACCGGCCGCAGACCGTCCGGTGCGAAGGCACCGGCCCAGCGGCGCCCGGTCGAACAGCCGGCGCCGCGAGGGCCGGCGCCGGAGATGCTCCCGGCGGGCCGCCCCGGCGCGGCTCGCGCGACGCCGTCGGGCATCCGCGACGACGTGGTCTCGGACCAGCTGGCCGACCGGCTCGCCGAACGCACGGCGATGGCCCGCTACCGCATGTGGCGGCGGATCGGCTGGACCGCGCTGGCGCTGGCGGTCACCGCCGGTCTGGTGTGGGTGACGTTCTTCTCGCCGCTGCTCGCGCTCGACCCGGAGCAGGTCCAGGTGTCCGGGCAGGGCACCACCGTCGACGTCGAGCAGGTGCGCGAGGCAGCGACCGACGAGGCAGGCGTACCGCTGCCCCGGATCGACACGGTGGGACTGCGCGAGGAGATCCTCGCGATGAACGCCGTCAAGGACGTGGAGATCACGCGCGCGTGGCCGGACGGCCTGACCGTGAGGCTCACCTCCCGCGAGCCGGTGGCCGCCGTCCCGCAGCCGGGCGACGTGTACGCCCTGATGGACGCAGAGGGCGTGCGGGTCGGCACGGTGGAGGACGTCCCCGACCGCCTCCCGTCCATAGTGGTCTCGCTCACCGACGACGAGGCCGGCCGCCGTGCCATGAACGCTGCGCTCGAGGTGCTGGGCGCTCTGCCACGGAAGCTCGCGGGCCACGTCCAGACGGTCAGCGCGGCGACGCAGGACGACGTGCGGACCACGCTCTCGGACGGGCGTGTGATCCGGTGGGGGAGCGGGGCGCAGGTCGAGCTCAAGATCAAGGTGGCGCAGACCCTGCTGCGCGCGGAGCCGTCGGCCAGGACCATCGACGTCTCGTCGCCCGCCCTGCCGGTCACGCGCTGACCGTCACCTGCCGGTTTCGCCCCCGGTGGGGCGAATAGCACGGCAGGTCTGGCTTGTGATGTCGCAGGTCAGGTGCGGAACACCGCAGATCGGGCTTCTGACGTCGCTGGTCACGCTGGTCGCGACCCAAAATGACATCCGTGTGATTTCTCGCGTGCATCGGTGCGCGACACGCGCAACGATGTCTTCGACACACCTCGACGACGCACCTACCGTCGAACTCAGCAGCAACCTGACATAACTCTAACCCTCTACCTCAACCTGAGGGTTCTGGGATGAGAGTCGGGACTCGGGACCCGATCGAAAGGCAGACGACGTGGCAACTCCGCAGAACTACCTGGCAGTAATCAAGGTGGTCGGTATCGGCGGCGGTGGTGTGAACGCCGTCAACCGCATGATCGAGGTCGGCCTCAAGGGCGTCGAGTTCATCGCGATCAACACAGACGCACAAGCACTCCTGATGTCGGACGCCGACGTCAAGCTCGACGTCGGGCGGGAGCTCACGCGCGGCCTCGGCGCCGGCGCGGACCCCGAGGTCGGCAAGAAGGCGGCTGAGGACCACGCGGAGGAGATCGAGGACGTCCTGCGCGGCGCCGACATGGTCTTCGTGACGGCGGGCGAGGGCGGCGGCACCGGAACGGGCGGCGCGCCAGTCGTCGCACGCATCGCGCGCTCGCTCGGCGCGCTGACCGTAGGGGTGGTCACCCGGCCGTTCACGTTCGAGGGCCGGCGCCGCGCGGTGCAGGCCGACAGCGGCATCGAGAACCTCCGCGACGAGGTCGACACGCTGATCGTCATCCCGAACGACCGGCTCCTGTCGATGTCGGACCGGAACGTGTCGGCCATCGCGGCGTTCCACTCGGCCGACCAGGTGCTGCACTCCGGTGTGCAGGGCATCACCGACCTCATCACCACGCCCGGCCTGATCAACCTCGACTTCGCGGACGTGAAGTCGGTGATGCAGGGTGCGGGCTCCGCGCTCATGGGCATCGGCTCGGCCCGCGGTGAGGACCGTGCGGTCCAGGCCGCGGAGCTGGCGATCTCGTCGCCGCTGCTCGAGGCCTCGATCGACGGTGCGCACGGTGTGCTGCTGTCGATCCAGGGTGGCAGCGACCTCGGTCTGTTCGAGGTGCACGAGGCCGCGCGCCTGGTGCAGGAGGCGGCGCACCCCGAGGCGAACATCATCTTCGGTACGGTCATCGACGACGCCCTGGGCGACGAGGTGCGCGTCACCGTCATCGCGGCGGGCTTCGACGGCGGCCTGCCCAAGGAGCGCAAGGACAACCGCGCGCTCGGCCAGGTGGCCGGTGCCGTCACGAGCCCCGCGGCGACGCGGAGCCCGGCGACCGCGCCGGTGCCGCTGCCCGACGTGTCCGACGCGGCGCGCCGCGCGCCGGAGCACCACCACGGCAACGGGATGCCGCCGTCGGTCCCGCCGGTGCACCAGCCCTCGCCGGTCTCCACGCTGCCCCGCATCATCGACGACGAGGGTTCGGACGACGTGCCGCGCACGCTCGACGAGCCCGCCGTCGTGGTGCACGGCTCGTTCAACCGGCAGGACGTCTCGCGCGAGCAGGGCGAGCGTGTGGAGGTGCCGCCGCTGTACGACGAGAACCCCCGCCGCGTCTCGGAAGACCTGGATGTCCCCGACTTCCTGAAGTGATCCGGCCCGGAGCCGGCCGCCGGGTACTCTCGCACCCGTGAGCGACAGCCGGACACTTTCAGGCGTGCACCCCGTCGATCTTGGCGACGGGGTGCACGCCTTTTTCACCACCGCTGCGGGCGGCGTCTCGCCGGCCCCCTGGAGCACCTCGGACGGCGGCGGCCTGAACCTGGGCCTCAACGTGTCCGACGACGCGACCCGGGTGGCGGTCAACCGTTCCCTGGTCGCCGAACGGCTCGGCGCGCCGGTGGCCTTCGCCACCCAGGTGCACGGCGACGAGGTGCTGGAGCTCGGCCCTGCCGACCGTGCAGTGTGGGCCGCCGGTCGTCCGCCGGCGTCGGCGGGGGAGGGCGACGCGCTGGTCACCGCGGAACGCGGGCTGGGCCTCGGCGTCCTGGTCGCCGACTGCGTACCGGTGCTGCTCGCCGATCCGGAGGCGCGCGTGGTCGGGGTGGCGCACGCGGGACGCAAGGGTGTGCTCGCGGGTGTGGTGCACAGGGCCCTGGACGCGCTGATGGCACGTGGCGCGGACCCCGCGCGTGTGCGCGCCGTCGTCGGTCCTGCCGTGTGCGGGTGGTGCTACGAGGTGCCCGCCGCCATGCGTGACGAGGTGGCCGGCGTGGTACCCGAGGCCTACGCGACGACAAGGGACGGCACACCCGGGCTTGACCTGCCGTCCGGGGTGATGGCGCAGCTGGCCGCGCGCGGTGTCGCGGCGAGCCGGGTGCAACGCTGCACGCTGGAGGATCAGGACCTGTTCTCCCACCGCCGGGCCGGCGTGGCCGGTACCACAACGGGCAGACAAGCCGGAATCATCGCGCTCATTTGACGCCAGCGCCCGGATCGTCCTTCCGCGACACGCCGACAGCAACGCTCTGACCTGCGAAATCACACGGATGTCGTTTTTAGCGAGCATTCGCTGAACAACTTTGGCAAAGTTGTTCGTGGCACGGCGTGTCGCACTTCCGGGTCGGATCGCGCCGGGCTACTTTTGTCAAGGCGACCTCGACCAGGGGTCAAGGTCGGACCTGCTTGCGGGCCCCGCTGGACACCGAGACAGAAGGACGCACAGCAGGCGACGAACGGAGAATGAGCGATGGCCGGAGCGCTTCGCAAGACCATGCTGTATCTGGGCCTCGCCGACGATCAGGGCGAGCAGGAGTACCTCGACGACTACGACGAGGGCCTGGAGGAAAATGTGGAGGATCACCGGCACGCGCAGGTCACGCCGCTGCACCGCGATGGTGTGCCGCGTGAGGCCCTGTCCTCCTCGGACCTACGCCGGATCACGACCGTGCACCCCCGGTCGTACAACGACGCACGGAACATCGGCGAGGCTTTCCGCGCCGGTACCCCCGTCATCATGAATCTCTCCGACATGGACGACGCCGACGCCAAGCGCCTGGTCGACTTCTCCGCCGGCCTGATCTTCGGTCTGCACGGCTCGATCGAACGGGTGACCAACAAGGTCTTCCTGCTCTCGCCCGAGCACGTGGAGATCGCGGCCGAGGAGCAGGCGCCGCCCGAGAAGCCGAACGGGCGCGGCGGGTTCTACAACCAGAGCTGAGTCCAACAGAGCTGAGTCCGTAGAGCTGGACGATGTATGAGGGGCGGTCGCTACGGCGGCCGCCCCTCACATGTCCCTCGACGGCCGCGGGCGTGCGGTCAGGACCCTTGCTCTCATGTGCTTCCCAGTTCAGACAGGTTAGGTTGTGCCTTGTGAATGTGATCTGGCAATTCATCGGCTTCGTCCTGTGGCTCTTCCTGCTGTTCCTCATCGGGCGGCTGGTCTTCGACTGGGTGCAGTTCTTTGCTCGGGACTGGCGGCCGCGTGGCGTGCTGCTCGTGATCGCGGAGGCGATCTACACGGTCACCGACCCTCCGCTGAGGTTCCTCCGTCGCCTGATCCCGCCGCTGCGGCTGGGTCAGGTCCAGCTGGATCTCGCCTTCATCGTCCTGTTCTTCGGCGTCTCGCTGCTCCAGGGCCTGGTCGGGTTCCTCGCGAGCGCGTGAAGGTGTCGAATCTGTGCCGGTTCGTGGCGGGTCCGATCTGGGCTGTTGTGCCGATCCCCCGGAAACATTGACCAGAGCATGGATATGGCCTGGGGTGACACGGCACACTCTGTGAGGAAATCGTGCCCGGCGGTGCTCCCGGTGTCCCACGCCGATCTCGTCCGCTACCGTGGGCTTCGACGGAGGGCGCGCGGCTTGGCAGCGCCGACGTCCGAGTTCTGCGTTCCTACGTTCTAACTTTCGAGGTGACACGATGGCACTGCTTACTGCAGAGGACATCCTCAACAAGAAGTTCTCCGCGACGAAGTTCCGCGAGGGCTACGACGTCGAGGAGGTCGACGACTTCCTCGACGAGGTCGTGCGGACCCTGACCAACGTCCAGGAAGAGAACGAGGGCCTCCGGCAGAAGGTCGCCGCCGCGGAGCGACGTATCGCCGAGCTCTCGCGCAACGAGGCCGCTGGTTCGGCCCGTGCGCAGGCCGCGCCGGTCGCGGCTCCGGTCATGCCGACAGGTCCCGCAGGTGGGCCCAAGGGCAACGGCCCGGAGCCGGAGTCGGCGACCGGGATGCTCCAGCTGGCCCAGAAGCTGCACGACGACTACGTGCGCTCGGGTCAGGAAGAGGGCGACCGGCTCATCACCGAGGCCAAGACCGAGGGCGCGCGTATCGTGCGCGACGCCGAGGAGACCTCGCACCGCACGCTGTCCCAGCTCGAGCAGGAGCGTTCGCTGCTGGAGCGCAAGATCGACGAGCTGCGCCTCTTCGAGCGCGACTACCGCACACGTCTGAAGAGCTTCCTGCAGAACCTGCTCGGCGACCTCGACGCACGTGGCTCGGCCCTGCCGCCGCGCAACAACCAGCAGTCCGGCCGTCCGGCCGAGATGGCGCAGGGCATCTGACGGCACCGTCTGTCGGGAGTATCTGTCGAGCACGACGGCCGGGCGTTCCCACCTCACGCCCGGCCGTCGCGCGCGACAAGCCAGACGCACTCATGATTGGGGCACGCCACATCGGCGTGCCCCGTTGTGCGTCCGGCCGCTTGTGCTTACGCTTCGTTGACTTGACCACCGGGGGCGACCGTGAAGGGGAACCCATGACCAAGATCTCGACCGCGACGCGAGCCGCGATCAAGCAAGAGTTCCCGAACCTTACGCGCGACGTGAAGAAGTTCCCCGTCCGCGAAGGCGAAGAACCGTGGACCGTACGTGAGGCCGAAGAGCTGGCCGCGCTGCTCGTCGAGGACAAGGAGCGGCTCGAACGCGAGCTGGAGTCCGCCGACCGCGAGCTGTCGGACCTCCTGCGGAACTCGGGCGACGGCGCGGGCGACGACCAGGCCGACTACGGATCGAGCGCGCTCGAACGCGAACAGGAGCTCACGCTCGTCAACAACATGCGTGACCTGCTGGACCAGACGAACCACGCGCTGGACCGCATCCACAAAGGCACGTACGCCACGTGCGAGCTCACCAACATGCCGATCGGCAAGGCGCGGCTCCAGGCGTTCCCCAGGGCCACGCTGTCGGTAGAGGCCAAGGCCCGCGAAGAGCGTCGCGGAGCCTGACCCGCGGGGCAGCGAAGCCCGCGGTCGGCCGCCTTGAATATCCGATATCAGGGTTGTGATGTCTGGGTTACGGGTATTCCTGGCGGAATGCCGCGGGGTTCGGTCCGGGAATGTCTTGTTTTATTCCCTGTGTGCCGCGTCACGCTCGAATTGACAGGGTGAATTACTCATCGGATGCTCGTCGAGATGAATCACACGTGTGTGGTTCGTCGCAAATTCGTCTGAGCTATTCGAGGGGGAAAACACAATGATCCGAGGATTCCGTGCAACCTGCCGTGCAGGGGCAGCCGTTGTCATGTCGGCCGGTCTGGTCGTCGCCGCTGCTACGGGTGCGAGCGCAATGGTCATGGGCGACACGCCCGAGCTGATCAGCGCGCCCGCCGCCGGCAGCGCAACGGACGCGGCCGCCGCGGCTGAGCTGCTCGGCACCACGGACCCGCTGGGTGTCGTTACCGCCGACGGTGCGTTCGACCAGCTCGAGGGCTACGGCACGACCGAGCTGCCTGCGGGCGTCGACGGTGCGATGGTCCCCGAGGAGGTCGCCACCACCGGTGACGTCGTCTCCTACGAGGAGAGCGACGGCAGCTTCAACGTTCTGAACGACGTGTGTGTCGCTCCCTGGTACTGGGAGGGTCCGGGCAACGTGGGCAGCACCGCCAACGTGACCGAGTACAAGGCCTGCAACGGCGGCGACACCGAGCTGGGCGGCGATGGTTCGGTCAACATCGCCAACAACGTGTGTGTCGCTCCGTGGCACTGGGACGGCCCGCTGAACCTGTTCAACACGGGTAACTTCACGAAGTACGCGGCCTGCAACTGACGCTCGCGTCAATTGACTGCCATCGTGCGGTGACACGACGGTAGTGCTGCACCAGGTGGGGCCCTTTCCCGGATTTCCGGGAGAGGGCCCCACCGCTTTGCCAGAAGGTGCCGCTCTTTGATCCGGAATCAATTGTTGTGTACCGAGGGGCGGCCCGTGGAACAGGAACATGACACCCTTCGTCCGGCCCCCGGGTGGTGGGCACGGGTACCGTCCGTGGCATGGGAGAATTTGCCTGATGTCTACTCCCGCTGAACCTTCCGCCGTGGCCGGCGGCGAGACGGATCCCGCAGCAGCCACGCCCCCGTCGTCCGGCAGCCGTGCGCTGGTTGCCTGGACCGGTGTCCTCGCGGCCTTCGTCCTGGCCGCCGACCAGCTCACCAAGTGGTGGGCCGAGTCCGCGCTGGACGTGAACGCGCCGACCATCCAGTTAGTGGGCGACCTGCTCGGCATCCGGCTGATCTACAACCCCGGCGCCGCGCTGTCGATCGCCTCGGGCTACACCTGGATCCTGACCATCGTCGTGACGGTGGTCGTGGTCTTCATCGTCCGGGCGATCGGACGGCTCGGCTCGCGTGGCTGGGCCGTGGCGCTCGGCCTGCTGCTCGGCGGCGCCGTCGGCAACCTGGTGGACCGCCTCGTGCGCGAGCCCGGGTTCGCGCGCGGGCACGTGGTCGACTTCATCGACTACGCGGGCTTCTTTGTCGGCAACGTCGCCGACATCGCCGTCGTCTCCGCGGCCGTGCTGATCGGGCTGCTGTCGCTGCGGGGCATCGGCCTGGACGGCAAGCGGCACACGGACGACGCACAGCCCGCCGAGCGGCCCGCGGACCGGCCGGACGACCAGAACGACCCCGCCTGATGGCGCTGCGTACGCTGCCCGTGCCGGACGGGCTGGCAGGCGACCGCGTGGACGCCGCCCTTGCGCGCATGCTCGGCTTCTCCCGCACCCGTGCGGCGGAGCTCGCCGAGGCGGGTGCCGTGCGCCTCGACGGGCGCCAGGTGCGCAAGTCGGACCGGGTGGTACCCGGCGGCTGGCTCGAGGTCGACATGCCGGAGGAGCGTCCCGCCGTCGAGGTGGTCGCGGAGCCCGTGCCCGGCATGGGCATCGTGTACGACGACGACGACCTGGTCGTGATCGACAAGCCGGTCGGCGTGGCGGCGCACCCCTCGCCGGGCTGGACAGGGCCCACCGTGGTCGGGGCGCTCGTCGCGGCGGGCTACCGCGTGTCGACGTCGGGTGCGGCGGAGCGGCAGGGCATCGTGCACCGGCTCGACGTCGGCACGTCGGGCCTGATGGTCGTCGCGAAGTCGGAGCTCGCCTACACGGGCCTCAAGCGCGCCTTCAAGGAGCGCACCGTCGACAAGATCTATCACGCGCTCGCCCAGGGCCACCCGGACCCGACGTCGGGCACCGTGGACGCGCCGATCGGCCGGCACCCGAGCTCGGACTGGAAGTTCGCGGTGACCGCGGACGGCAAGCCCTCGGTGACGCACTACGAGACGCTCGAGATGCTGTCGTCGGCCTCGCTGCTGGAGGTGCGCCTGGAGACCGGGCGCACCCACCAGATCCGCGTGCACCTCGCCGCGCTGCGCCACCCGCTCGTGGGGGACCTGACCTACGGCGCGGACCCCGTCCTGGCCGCCAAGGTAGGGCTGAAGCGGCAGTGGCTGCACGCGCACCGGCTGGGCTTCGAGCACCCCACGACGGGTCGCCGGGTCGAGGTCGAGTCGCAGTACCCGGCCGACCTGGAGGCCGCGCTCGAGGTCGTGCGGGGCGCGTACAAGTGATGTGAGGTTCCGCTCGGCGTTGCTGGGCGAGAGTGTCGGTGGCTGGATTTAGACTCGCCGCATGCCCACCGCCACCGCTTCGAAGAGCGACGACTTCGTCCACCTCCACGTGCACACCGAGTTCTCGATGCTGGACGGCGCGGCGCGGATCGGCGACCTCATGGAAGAGGTCGGGCGGCAGGGGCAGCGCGCCATCGCGACGACCGACCACGGGTACCTGTTCGGGGCGCACGAGTTCTGGGCGCAGGCACAGAAGGCCGGCATCAAGCCGATCATCGGGGTGGAGGCGTACGTCACGCCGGGCACCAGCCGGTTCGACCAGACGCGCGTGCGCTACGGCGAGGCGGGCCAGGAGTCCGACGACGTCTCGGCGCGTGGTGCCTATACCCACATGACGCTGCTGAGCAAGAACAACACGGGCATGCACAACCTGTTCCGGGCGTCCTCCCTGGCCTCCCTGGAGGGCCAGATGGGCAAGTGGCCCCGCATGGACCGGGACCTGCTGGAGAAGTACTCCGAGGGCCTCATCGCGACCACGGGCTGCCCGTCGGGCGAGGTGCAGACGCGACTGCGGCTGGGCCAGTGGGACGAGGCGGTCCGGCAGGCCGGCGAGCTGCAGGAGATCTTCGGCAAGGAGAACTACTACGTCGAGCTGATGGACCACGGGCTCGACATCGAGACCCGGGTGACCAAGCAGCTCCTCGAGCTCGCCAAGACCATCGGCGCCAAGCTGGTGGCCACCAACGACCTGCACTACGTCCGCGAGGAGGACTCCACGAGCCAGGAGGCGCTCCTGGCGATCAACTCCGGCTCCACGCTGGACGACCCGAAACGCTTCAAGTTCGACGGCTCGGGCTACTACGTGAAGTCCGCCGCCGAGATGCGCAAGGTCTTCAAGGAGCTCCCCGAGGCGTGCGACAACACGCTGCTCATCGCCGAGCAGTGCGAGGTCTCCTTCGACACGTCGGCCAACTACATGCCGCGCTTCCCCGTCCCCGAGGGCGAGGACGAGATCTCCTGGTTCATCAAGGAGGTCGAGGCAGGCCTGCTGCGGCGGTACCCGAACGGCTACTCGGACGCGGTACGCAAGCAGGCCGACTACGAGGTCGAGGTCATCATCCAGATGGGCTTCCCGGGGTACTTCCTCGTGGTCGCCGACTTCATCAACTGGTCCAAGCAGCAGGGCATCCGCGTGGGGCCCGGGCGTGGGTCGGCGGCCGGGTCGATGGTGTCCTACCTGATGGGTATCACCGAGCTGGATCCGCTGGTGCACGGCCTGATCTTCGAGCGGTTCCTCAACCCGGAGCGCGTCTCCATGCCCGACGTCGACGTCGACTTCGACGAGCGCCGGCGCGGTGAGGCCATCCGGTACGTCACGGAGAAGTACGGCGACGACCGCGTGGCGCAGATCGTCACCTACGGCACCATCAAGGCCAAGCAGGCCCTCAAGGACTCCGCCCGGCTGCTCGGCATGCCCTACGCCATGGGCGAGAAGCTCACCAAGGCCATGCCGCCCGCCGTCATGGGCAAGGACATCTCGCTGAGCGGCATCTTCGACCCCAAGGACAAGCGCTACTCGGAGGCCGCGGAGTTCCGCCAGGTGCACGAGGCCGACCCCGAGGCGCAGCGCGTGGTCGAGCTCGCGCGCGGTATCGAGGGCCTGAAGCGGCAGTGGGGCGTGCACGCGGCCGGCGTCATCATGTCGAGCGACCCGCTGATCGACATCATCCCGATCATGAAGCGCCCGCAGGACGGCGCGATCATCACGCAGTTCGACTACCCGACGTCCGAGGGCCTCGGCCTGATCAAGATGGACTTCCTGGGCCTGCGCAACCTCACGATCCTCGACGACGCGCTCGAGAACATCGTGATGAACGGCAAGGACCCGGTCGACATCGAGAACGTGGCCCTTGACGACAAGGCCACGTATGACCTGCTGGCCAGCGGTAACACGCTCGGTGTCTTCCAGCTCGACGGCGGGGCCATGCGGTCCCTGCTGCGGCAGATGCGCCCCGACAACTTCGAGGACGTCTCCGCCGTCATCGCCCTGTACCGGCCAGGGCCGATGGGCATGAACTCGCACATCAACTACGCGCTGCGCAAGAACAAGCAGCAGCAGATCGAGGCGATCCACCCGGAGGTCGTCGAGCCGTTCGCCGAGATCCTCGACGAGACCTACGGCCTGATCGTCTACCAGGAGCAGGTCCAGCGCGCCGCCCAGATCATGGCCGGCTACTCGCTCGGCCAGGCCGACCTGCTGCGCCGCGCCATGGGCAAGAAGAAGCCCGAGGTGCTGGCCAAGGAGTACGTCAACTTCGAGAAGGGCGCCAAGGAGAAGGGGTACAGCCCTGCCGCCATCAAGGCGGTCTGGGACACGCTCGTCCCGTTCGCCGGCTACGCCTTCAACAAGGCGCACTCCGCCGGCTACGGCCTCGTCGCCTACTGGACCGCCTACCTCAAGGCGAACTACCCCGCCGAGTACATGGCCGGCCTGCTGCAGTCGGTGGGTGACAACAAGGACAAGATGGCGCTCTACCTCAACGAGTGCCGTCGTATGGGCATCACGGTGCTCCCGCCAGACGTCAACGACTCCTCCGCCAAGTTCACGGCCGTCAAGGGCGACATCCGCTTCGGGCTCACCGGCGTGCGGAACGTGGGCCGCAACGTCGTGGACGCGATCGTGGACAGCCGTGAGGAGAAGGGCACCTTCACGTCGTTCCAGGACTTCCTCGACAAGGTCCCTGCGCCCGTCTGCAACAAGCGCACCATCGAGTCGCTCATCAAGGCCGGCGCGTTCGACTCGCTCGGCCACACCCGGCGCTCGCTGCTGGTGGTCCACGAGCAGGCGGTCGACTCCGTGATCGGAGTGAAGCGCAAGGAGGCCGAGGGCCAGTTCGACCTGTTCGCGGACTTCGGCGGCTCGTCCGACGACGACGCGGGCATGGGCTTCTCCGTCGAGGTGCCGGACCTGCCCGACTGGGAGAAGAAGCAGAAGCTGCAGTTCGAGCGCGAGATGCTCGGCCTCTACGTGAGCGACCACCCGCTGTCCGGCCTGGAGCACGTGCTGCAGCGTGCCGCCGACACCTCTATCGCGTCCCTGATCGCCGACGAGGGCCGCCCGGACAACTCGCAGGTGACCGTGGCCGGCCTGCTCACCTCGGTGCAGCGCAAGATGAGCAAGAACGGCAACCCCTGGGCGGCCGTGACGGTCGAGGACCTGGAGGGCGCCGTCGAGGTCATGTTCTTCGGCGAGACCTACCTGGCGTACTCGACGATGCTCGTCGAGGACCAGGTGGTGGTGCTGCGGGGCAGGGTGCGTCGTCGCGACGAGACCCTGTCGCTGCAGGCCATGGAGGTGGCCATGCCCGACATCACGGTGGGCTCGGACTCGCCGCTGGCCGTGACGGTGCCGCACACCCGGGCGATCGAGGCCACGATGGTGAGGCTGCGCGAGGTGCTCGCCACCCACCCGGGTTCGGCGGAGGTGCACGTGGTCGTGGCAGAGCCGGGCAAGAAGACGCTGGTACGGGCGTCCGACAGCCTGCGGGTGGAGAAGTCGCCCGCCCTCTTCGGCGACCTGAAGGCGCTGCTCGGCCAGGGCTGCCTGTCGTGACCGAGGCACCCGGCGTGGCGCCGGTCGAGAGCGACCGCTACGACGAGCGGGACCACGAGCGGTTCGCGCTCGTCCCCGCCGCGTACCTCTTCCTCCGGCGCGAGGGGCAGGTCCTGCTGCAGCTACGGCAGGGCACCGGCTACCGCGACGGGTTCTGGGCGTGCGCGGCAGCGGGGCACGTCGAGGAGGGCGAGTCGGTGATCGACGCCGCCGTGCGGGAGGCGGCCGAGGAGCTCGGTGTGGTCGTGGCCCCCGAGGATGTCCGACCGCTGACCGTCCTGCACCGCGGTGAGCCCGGCGGACCCGCGATCGAGCAGCGGGTCGACTTCATGTTCGAGGTCACCCGCTGGACCGGGACGCCGTCGATCCAGGAGGCGGACAAGGCCGCCGACCTGGCGTGGTTCCCGTTCGTCGCGCTGCCGGAGCCGCTCGTCCCGCACGAGGCCGCGGTGCTGCGTGCCGTGCACGACGCGGGCCGGCACGGTACCGAGATGCCGCGCCTGATGACCGTCGGCTTCTGATTCTTGAGGATCCACATAGCCGCCTCGGTAGCAGATGCGCGACACGGTCGCCCTCTCGGATGGCGCACACGCCAGGCGAGGCTCATAACTTGGCTATGCGCAATCCTGCCGCGTTACGGCCACGGTTCAGCGTGTTGACGAGCGAGGCCCGGTCTCGTCACCAAGGCCGGGCCTCACTGTCAGCCTCGCGAAGACGTCAGCAGTCAACGAGGGCTATTGCTTTCTGTAGGCGAGTTCGAAGTCGAGCGGCTCCGCAGCAGTCTGGTGATGACTACTTGTCCGCCACCGACGAAGAGTCCAATCATCCACCATGTGCTAACGGTTTGGCGTGGAGGGTCGAAAACTAGATAGATGAGCGCAAAGTAGGTGGCCGTCATGATTATGAGCAGGGAGATGCCCAGCAACGGCCTCAAGCGAAGCACCTGCCCAGTAAGTGCACCCAGAACGAAGAATCCGATTGCCCACGCCATTATCTCTGCTCCCTGTTATCGGCAGAATCCGCCTCTGTATTGGGCGACACGCCAGTTTCGTGATGCAACAAATGCGGTCAACTTGAAGCAATACCCGCGGCGAAGGATTGCGTCGTTGAGGACAGCGGCAAGACCACAGATGGCAGCGAGGGCAGGTCCCACGACCGGAACAAAAACGATGCCGACGCAGACGGCCGTGTATCCGTTATTGAAGTCCCCTGACCGGATCTTATTCATGTAAACCTGAGCCACGCCCGCGTAATAGGCGATCTTGAATCCGCCTCGTGTGTATGTGGGGTCTGCAACGATAGGATACTGGAACTCGTCGCTGTGCTCGACGACCATGGTTATCGAGTTGCGGGCGCCCAACTCGTAGTGTGCGGGGACGGGAGTGCCGGCGGCGTCGACTGCCCACGCTGAACCGATGATGCCCGTAACCTCCATGGTCGGGCTTGTCGGTGCCCCGGTTTCATCCTCCGGAAGGGTGCAGGGTACGACCTCAGCCGCCTCGTTCTCGCAGATCTCCGACCCGTCTAGCGGGACCTCCTTGCCGATTAGGATCGAACCATCGTCCTGCTTCCGAAGGACCGTGCCGGCCGGCACACTCGCGAGATACAAGAATCGGCTGCTGGCCTCCTGGCTGTGGATTACCTCGACGATCCTTGCACCACCGCTATTTGTCTGCGTTACTGTGTCGACAGCGGTGCCGCTGTTCTCTGACGTCACGGAAGCGCCGTTGGTGGTTTTGGTCCCCGCCTGAACCAACTTGCTGATGCTTACCGTTCCACCCCCATCCAGTGCACCCTGGAAGCCCGAGCCGTCGGCGTTGATCGTGACCTTCGGGTCGGGCGCCGCTTCCATGCCGATGTTGGCCGGATTCTGCTCGATGACTTGCTCAGCTGCAGAGAGCGGAACCCAATCCTGCACCCCTGCAGAATCCCCCGTGCTCGCTGGCTCTGCTGCCATGACTGTCTGTGGGCTCGCGAACACTGCAATTGTGAGAAGGAGTGCTACGCCTCCTGCGCCGCGCTTACTCTGCCACTTCATCTAATCCCCCAAATGCGACATCTTGTACAGCACGGACAAAGAGGATTCTTGTGCCTGTGCGTATGAGATGTCAACGCAAGTGTTGAAATTCACCCACAGATGTTCGTGGTTGCGGCAAATTTTCAGGACCGGGACGGTGGCTTCGATCACCGGACTGCATGTCGGGGGCGGAGACTTCTTCCGAGCAGGCCGGCGTCGCTGGAAGGTTTCCAGAAGGGATGGTGCCTTGATACGGCAGCACCTTGCCCCGACGAGGTGCTGCCGTCACCGAGCACGAGCGCTCACCCGTTCCTAGGCGGATGGGACGGGTGAGCGCTCGCCGGCTACAGATCAGCAGGGATCTCCCAAGCGACTCGAGGGCGGCGCCTGGTCAGTGCCTGTGCGTCACAGGCCCTTGCACTGGCCCAGCTCCTTGCCCTTGGTTGTGTTCGGCGAACCGTTGTTCACCGGCGGCGGGTCGTTGTGGAGGCAGGTGAGCGCTCCGGTGATCCGGTTGCCACCGATGACCGGGCCTTCCGACCTGGTCACGGTGACGGGGCCGGTGATCCGGTTGCCCGCACAGTCCGCCGTCGGGTCACCGATCATGACCCCGGAGCTGCGGGTCACGGTCAACGTGCCCGCGATGCTCGTGTCGCAGACGCGTACCTCGGACGCCTCCGTGGCCTGTACGACCGCGAGGATCCGCGAGTCGGTGACCCGCAGCCCCGCGCCGTCGGACACGGTGACCCGGCCTGCGACGGTCGCGCCGTCGATGCAGGTGGTGCCCTCATCGACGACGATCCGTCCGTTGTGCCGGCCGGTGATCGTCTCGTCGCACGGCGCCAGACCCGTCACGGCGACATTGACCCCGGTCACTGCGGGCTCGTCGAACGGGTTGGACGTGACGTGCTCGGCGGAGTTGACGTAGACGCCCGTGAGCGCGTCGGGATCCACCGTGACCTCGTACGAGAGCTCGACCGGGTCGAGGTTCGGACCCACGTAGTCGAAGCAGACGCTGCTGCCGTCGGCGATGGCGGCGGACGGGTCGCCCGCGTTCACGACAGTGGTGGCCAGTGTGCCCGCGAGGTTCTCGACGCCGATCGTGGCCGTGGCCGGCAGCGCTCCGACGTCGCCGTACTCGAAGGTGATCTCGGGACGGTCGTCCGCGACCGAGTTGTAGATCCAGGCCTGGAACGTGCCCACGGAGTTGGACAGGTCGGCCGGGTCGGCGTCGAAGGGGAAGGGGTCGTCCCACTGGACCACTGCGACCGTGCCATCAACGTCAGTCGCCAGCCGCACGCCGCGGTCGTTCGCGAGCGAGAGCTGCAGGTCGGACCAGAGCGGTGCGATCACTCCGTTGGGAGCTGCCGAGTTGGGCACCTCCTGCGGCGTCCACGGCTCGCCGGCGTAGCCGCCGGCGATCGTGATGAGGCCGTCGTCGGAGACGATAAGGCCCGGCGACTCCTGGTCGTAGTGCGGGAACGGCCCGATGTTCGAGAACGCATTGACGGCGACGCTGTCGCCGTCGAGCGTGCTGAACCCGACTCCAGCCGCCCCCAGGTCGCGGAAACCGGCCCACGCCGCACACTGCGGGTCGTCGACGGGAGTCGACGCCTCGTAGGTGCCTGTGGCACCCACCTGTGTCGGCATCTCGACCTCCCACGTGATCGTCTGTCCCTCGACCACGCCGCCGCCGGTCACCGACGCGGGGTCGATGGTCAGCCCGTCGGGCACGGTGTCGGTGACCGTGTAGGTCAGATCCTCCGGTGTCACGTTCGGCGCGACGGAGATGTCGTACCCGATCGTCTCGCCGATGACGGCGGTCTCCGTCGACGCGGTCTTGGTCACGTCGTCGGCCACCCGGCTCAGTCGGACCGGGATCTCACCGATGTCGCCCGCGTTGTCCGGCGAGGTACCGAGCACCGCGGTGCCGAAGTACAGGTCGCCCTCGGCGGCGTCGGGCAGGTTCCAGTGCACGCGGACGTCGTACGGATCGCCCACGGGCACCTCGCCCTCGGGACCGGCCACGCCTGCGTTGCCGAGGTCCTCGGACGGGACGACGGCGGTCGCGAGCGTGTGCGCGTCCGGCTGGCTGGTGCTGCCGCCCCAGTTCTGGACGACCACCCACCACGTGCCGGCCTCCGGGTCGGGGACGTCGCAGGCCTCGGCGGAGGACGACGTGGTGGAGGCGCACACCTGGGTCGCCGCGCTCGGCGTGTCGCCGGTGCCGACGAACATGTCGAGGTCCGGCGCCTCGGCCGCGGTGATCTCCGCCACGAGCCGCGCCGCGTCGTCGGGCACCTCCAGGGTGGTGACGTGGACCTGGCTCAGGTCGTCGAACGCGTCAGCGTTGGTGGGGTCCTGGCTGAGCGAGGCCTCGTGGAGGTCGGCCTCGACCAGGCCCTTGACCGAACCGGTGAAGTCGCTGACGGTCGTGGACCGGATGTCGGTCACGGCCTGCGAGCCGGTGTTCCGGCGCGTGGTGATGTCGATCTCCTCGGGCAGGATCGCCCCGGACGGGACGACGGCGACCGGGAGCGTCACTGCCGGGACGTCCGCGTTGCTCGGGGTGAGCGTGATGCGTCCGAACAGCGTCTCGCCCTCGGGGGCCTCCGCCACGTTCGCGGTGACGGAGATGCCGAGCGCATCGCCGGGGGACACGGTGTCCTGGGAGAGCGTCACGTCCACGGACAGCCCGTCGTCGGCCACCGCTGTCGCCGTCCACGTGACGTCAGCCGGGGCGGACGGCGGCGGGACCGCCGTGCGCTCCCACGAGCAGGTGGACAGGCACTGGGTGTCGGCGAAGGACGGCAGGTTGAGCGACTTGGGGTCGCCGCCCGCCTCCGGGTCGGCGGCCAGGTAGTTCGCCGGCGTCTCGTCGAACAGCAGGCCCGCCTGCGCGGCGGCCCCGATGTCCATGTGGCCGCTGCCCTGCTCGTACGGCGTGGCGGGGGAGCCGTCGAAGTCCTTCACGCCGGTGCGGGCAGTGGTCATGAGCGCCGACTGCTGCTGCGCAGGGGTCCAGCTCGGGCGGGCCTGCGTGAGCAGGGCTCCGGCGCCGGCCACGTGCGGGCTCGACATCGACGTGCCCGAGATGATGCCGTACTGGACGTGGTCGTACGCGCCGTCGGCCACGCCGTTCGCGGCGAGGATGTCGACGCCGGGCGCGGTGATGGACGGGACGATCGTGTCGACCGCCCGGTTGGGTCCGCGCGAGGAGAAGCTGGCCATGACGTCGCCGAGCGAATCGTCGATGGTGAAGTTGGTGCCCGAGATCGCGCCGGTGTGCTCGGAACCCTCGGCCAGCCAGGCCCGCAGCGTCTGGCCGTCGGCGTAGCTGATCGCGACGCCCGGGACGGCGAACGCGTCACCGAGCAGGGAGCCGGCGTTGGCCTCGTCGTTCGTCAGCACGAAGCCGGTGGCGCCCTGCGCCTTGACGTTGGACGACTTCTCCACGCGGCCGTTGCCGCCACGGGCGCAGACCACGATCTTGTCGGCGTAGTCCGCCTCGTGGCCGGTGGTCGCGGTGCACTGCGGGTCGCCCACTGAGCCTGCGTCGATGATCGCCGTGGCGGGCAGGGGCCCGGTCAGCGACTTGCCGGTCAGGTCGGGCAGGTCCGTCGTGCTGCTCGTCAGGTTCGTCAGGGCGTTCAGCGCGTGCCGGTTGTGGGTCGAGGCGCCCACCGACGTGATCCACGGGGCGTCGGCGGGGGAGCCGGTGGTGGCCACGCCGGGGCCGTCGTTGCCGTTGGAGGTCGCCACGAAGATGCCCGCGGCCCGCGCGTTGAGGAACCCGATCGAGTCGAAGTCGTTCCACAGGTCCGACGGCGAGGACGAACCGATCGAGTAGTTGATGACGTCGACGCCGTCCGCGATGGCCTGGTCGATGGAGGCCACCAGGCCCGCGCTGGTGCAGCAGCCGCGATAGCTGATCACGTTGGCGTGCGGCGCGACGCCGGAGATGTCGAACGGCGGCGGGTTCGTGCCCTCGGGGGCGGTCGGCTCTACGTCGTCGACGACGTTGCCGCCCGACGTCGAGGCGGTGTGCGAGCCGTGCCCGTCCTCGTCCAGGGCGCTCCGGTCGTCGGCGGCCAGGAAGCCGTAGGCGCCGATCAGCTTGCCGTTGCACGGGAACTCGGGGTCGTACTGGTCGGTGTTCGCCGGGTCGCACGCGCCGAGGTAGTTGCCGGCGCCGAGCGGGTTGGTGTGCGTGTAACCGTCGTCGCCGGTCTCGGCGAAGGAGGGGCTGCTCGGGTGGATACCGGTGTCGATGGTGCCGATGACGACACCCTCACCCTGGTAGTCCTCCGGCAGGCCCAGCTCCTCGACGGCGTTCCACAGCGCGTCCGCGTTGCTCCAGACCGGGCCCGCGTCCGTGTGCAGCTCGTGCTCCTTGTCGAGCGCGATGTGCGCGACGGCAGGGTCCTTGGCGACCTTCGCGGCCTCGGCCGGCGTCAGCACGGCGGTCAGGCCGTTGACGGCGAACTGGTAGGTGAACGGCACCTCGACGTCGTGCCCCACCGCGCGTTCCATGCGGGTGACGAAGTCGTCCTGCTCCGCCTCGAGGAACTCGGTGTACTCCCGCACGCGGGCGGCGGACGGGTCGAGCGTGCGGCCGGCCCGGGGCGCGGTGGCGTCCAGCCCGGCGACGTCGCCGGAGTAGGTGGGGACCGCGGCGTCGGCGAGCCGGATCAGGTAGGTGCGCTCCGCCTTGCCGCGGCCGAGCGACAGCTTCTGCAGGGTGGCCGTGCGCTCGACGCCGGGCTGCGGCGTGGTCTCGGCCGGTACCAGGTTCTCGGCGAGCAGGTCGCGAGGGTCGATCTTGTCCGCGGCTGGTGGTGCCTGGGGGACCGCGACGGCTGCCGGCGCGACCGCGGCCGCTAATGCCGTGACGGCCGCTATGACGAGCAGGGGCGTTCTGGACCGGTGTGACATCTACGGCTCCCTCGATGCAGCAGCGATGGAACGAGCGCATAACGAGCACATGCAGTTGCTCGCTATTCCTCGCGCACGGTGAGGGCCGTGTCAATGGTTCCGCGCTGGATTCACCCGGCGTGCCGATCTCGTATCTACCGCTTTCGAGGTCTAGGTTGCTCCGCCCTGAAACGGTTCAGAGCGGAGCAACCTAGACCTCGAAGAGGGGCTGGCGGCCGGCGACGTCAGTGGAAGCGGCCCCGGACCGCCTCGCCGTGGGCGGGCAGGTCCTCGTCGTTGGCGATGGCGACTATGCGGTCGGCGAGCTCCTCGAGGGCGTCCCGCGTGTACTCGACCTGCTGCACCGACTTCAGGAAGCTGTGCACGCCGAGGCCGCTCGCGAAGTGCGCGGTGCCGCCGGTGGGCAGCACGTGGTTGGACCCGGCCATGTAGTCGCCCAGCGACACCGGCGACCACGGCCCGACGAAGATCGCGCCGGCGCTGTGCACGCGCGAGGCGACCCTGGCGGCGTCGGCCGTCTGGATCTCGAGGTGCTCCGCGCCGTAGGCGTTGACGACCGCCACGCCGGCGTCGATGTCGTCCACCAGGACGATCGCGGACTGCGGGCCGTCGAGGGCGCGCGCAACGCGGGTGGCGTGCTTGGTCGCGGACGCCAGGTCCAGGACCCGGGCCTCCACAGCGGACGCCAGCTCGACCGAGTCGGTGACCAGCACGGACGCCGCCATCGGGTCGTGCTCGGCCTGGCTGATCAGGTCGAGGGCCACGTGCCCGGCGTCGGCCGTGCTGTCGGCGAGGACGGCGATCTCGGTGGGCCCGGCCTCGGCGTCGATCCCGACGATGCCGCGCACCAGCCGCTTCGCCGCGGCGACGTAGACGTTGCCGGGTCCGGTGATGACGTCGACCGGCTCGCACAGCGTCTCGCCGTCCTGCGGCTCGCTGCCAGCGGCCCCGTAGGCGAACATCGCCACGGCCTGCGCGCCGCCGACCGCGTAGACCTCGTCCACGCCGAGCAGCGCGCACGCGGCGAGGATCGTCGGGTGCGGCAGGCCGCCGTTGTCCTTCTGCGGCGGGGACGTCACGGCGAGGCCGGGCACGCCCGCCTCCTGCGCCGCGACGACGCTCATCACCACCGACGACGGGTACACCGCGAGCCCGCCGGGCACGTACAGGCCCACCCGCTGGACCGGGATCCAGCGCTGCCGCACGACGGCGCCCGGTGCGACGTCGGTCACGTGGTCGGCGGGGAGCTGCTCGGCGTGCACCCGGCGGACGCGGCGAATCGACTCCTCCAGGGCCCGGCGCACCAGCGGCGTCAGCCCTTCGAGAGCGTCAGCGAGGGCGGTCGCGGGAACCCGCAGGTGCTGGGGCGCGATCCCGTCCAGCCGGAGCGATATCTCGCGCAGCGCGGCGCCGCCGCCCGCACGGACCTGGCGCAACAACGGCTCGACCACATGGACGGCCTCGTCCACTCCGACCTCGGCACGGGGTAGGACGTCGAGGAGGGCGCGGCGCCCGAGGGATTGGCCGCGCAGGTCGATGCGTTGGATCACCTTGCCAGTCTATGGCGGCAGGCGGGGGACAATGGTGTCGTGTCCAACTCTGCAGCCGAATCCGGTCCCGTATCCAGCTCCGGTCCAGTACCTGAGGTACCGATCCGCGACGACGTCATCCGCCTGGGGCAGTTCCTGAAGCTCGCCGACCTCGCCGAGGACGGCGCGCAGGCGCGCGACCTCATCGCCGACGGCGAGGTGCGGGTCAACGGCGAGGCCGAGCTCCGCCGTGGCCGCCAGCTCGTACGCGGCGACGTGGTGGCGGTCTCGCTCCCGACGGGCGAGGCATCGGCAAAGGTCGGCTGACGCCCACGGGCAGGACGTGCTCGGCGTGGCGGGTCAGGACGCCATGTACGTCGAGGCCATCACCTTGTCGACCGTCACACGCAGCACTATGCGCTCCGGGTTCGGCCCCAGCTCCCGGTAGCGGCGCGCGTACCGCGTGACGGCGTCGGCGATCTCCGCCTCGTCCTCGCTGACGGCGATGGTGCCCTCGAGCGTGATCCAGCGGCCGCCCGCGACCTGGCAGAGTGCGGCGCGCGGGGCTCCGCCGTCGGGCAGGGGGGTGGCGTGCCGGGCCTTGAACGAGGTGCGGTTCGTCGTGATCCGCGCGACCCCGACCTCGGCGTCCCAGGTGAAGGCAACGGGGACCACGTGCGGGGTCCCGTCGGGACGCAGGGTCGTGAGGGTCGCGAGGTGTCGCTCCGTGACGAAGACGAGCTGCTCGGGATTGAGTCGGATCACCACGCGAGTCTAGGTCGGCACGGACGCGCGCCCGGCGCCGCCCGGACGTCCGGTGTGGGTTCCCCGTATTCCCCGTTGTGCAGTATTTGGCTAGCGTCCCTGACAAATGTCGAAGACTGGGGAGTGGTCATGAGACGACGTACATCGTTCCTGGCGGCGGGCGTCGCCGCCCTGCTCGTCACGGGACTGGCGATCCCTGCGGTCATCGCCCAGACCGGGCCGGTGGCACAGGCCGCCGCCGCCGACTGCACGGCGGCGACCTGGGCCGAGGGCAGCACCTATCGCACCGGCGACCACGTGACGCACCTCGGCCGCGGCTACACCGCCCTGGTCGGGCACACCGCACACGTCGGCGCGGGCTGGACGCCCGGCACCACGCCGAGCCTGTGGACCGACGACGGCGCGTGCGCCACCCAGCCCGACCCCGACCCCACGGATCCGACGCCGGACCCCGACCCCACCGACCCGACGCCCGACCCCGAGCCCACGCCCACCGACTGCGGCCAGCGGCCGCGCCCGTCGGGCAAGGTGCTGCAGGGCTACTGGGAGAACTGGGACGGCGCGAGCAACGGCGTGCACCCCGGCATGGGCTGGATCCCCGTGACCGACTCCCGCATCACGCAGCACGGGTACACCGTGGCGACGCTGGCGTTCCCGGTGATCCGGTCCGACGGCACCGTGCTGTGGGAGAACGGCATGGACTCCGGGGTACGGGTGCCGACGCCTGCGGAGATGTGCGCCGCGAAGGAGAGCGGCCTGACCATCCTCATGTCGATCGGCGGCGCGACCGCAGGCATCGACCTGTCCTCGCAGGCCGTAGCCGACCGGTTCGTCACGACGATCGTGCCGATCCTGCGGGAGTACAACTTCGACGGCATCGACATCGACATCGAGACCGGCCTGACGGGCAGCGGCTCCATCACGCAGCTCTCGACGTCGCAGGCCAACCTGATCCGGATCATCGACGGGGTCCTCGCCGGCATGCCCGCCGGGTTCGGGCTGACCATGGCGCCCGAGACGGCCTATGTCACCGGCGGCAGCGTCGTCTACGGCTCGATCTGGGGCTCCTACCTGCCCATCATCAAGAAGTACGCCGACAACGGGCGGCTCTGGTGGCTCAACATGCAGTACTACAACGGGTCGATGTACGACTGCTCGGGCAACTCCTACGCGGCGGGCACCGTCGCGGGGTTCCGGGCGCAGACCGACTGCCTGAACGCCGGGCTGAACATCCAGGGCACCACCATCCGGGTGCCGTACGACAAGCAGGTCCCCGGCCTGCCCGCACAGCAGGGCGCGGGCGGCGGGTACATGGCGCCGTCGCTGGTGAGCCAGGCGTACGGCTCCTACAACGGGTCGCTCAAGGGCCTCATGACCTGGTCGATCAACTGGGACGGGTCACGCGGCTGGACCTTCGCCGACAACGTGCGGTCGCTGCAGGGCCGGTAGTCGGCCGCTGCTCGTCAGCCCGGCCGGCTCGTCAGCCGGCCGGGCTGGACGTGCGCACCACCGCGTACTGATAGCGGTGGCTGCTGCCCGGGCTGCTCGGCCGTGTCCACCAGGACTCGACCTCACCGTGCTCGCCCAGGCGCTCGCGGACCATCGTGTCGGTGCGGCGGTGGAAGTAGCGGGGCGGCCCGTAGGACTTGTCGGGTGCTGCGGCGGGTTCGGCGAGGGTGCCGACGGTCAGCTCCGCCGCGCCCCACATCCCCACCGCGAACAGCCCGCCCGGCACCAGCACCCTGACGATCTCCGACAGCGCCGCCTCCAGCTCGGCATCGTCGAGATGCATCAGTGTGCTCATGGACCAGACGGCGTCGAAGGTGTGGTCGTCGAACGGCAGGTCGGTCGCCGACGCGACATGCGCGTCCAGCCCGGCCGCCCGGGCGACCTCCACCATGCCGGGGGACAGGTCCACGCCTGTGTAGGCGAGACCCGCGGCGGTGATCGCCTGCCCGTCGCGGCCCGGGCCGCAGCCGACCTCCAGCACCGTGCGCCACCGCTCCTCGGCGAGCCGGGCCAGGAACTCCTGCTGTGCGGCGGTGCGCCACGGCGGGACGGGCCTGCGGGCCCGGTCAGCGGCCTCCGCGTCGTAGTAGGCGAGGAAGTCCGCGCGGCGCGCTTCCTGGTCCGACGGCGGGTCGGTCGCGTTCGCGGTGGAGGTCACGCGCCGAATTCTAGGTACGTCCGGAGCGGTCGGTGTGGATAACCCGCTCGCGGTGTCGGTGGCTGCTCATAGGATCGATGACGTGACCAAGGACCCCTTCGCAGACCTCCCCTTCAGCGCGGAGGAGCCGCCCGACGACGCAGCCTTCCTGACCGAGGTCGGTGACCCGGCGCCTCCGCCGTCCGCCCGGAACACGCCGGAGGCGCAGGCGGCCAAGCTGCAGATGCTGCGCGGCCTGCTGGACGAGGACGCGGCCGCAGCGGCGGCCGCCCCGCCACTGCGCAGGCGCAAGCCCGAGCCGACGCCGGAGCCGGTGCTGGAAACGACGCCGGAGGCCGAACCCGACGCCGCTGAGCCGGCGCCGGTGGCCGCGGCCCTACCGGGAGCGTCGCTGCGCGAGGAGGCAGAGGCCGCGCTCCGCGAGCTCGTCGGCCGCGACGAGGCACGCCTGCGCGACGACCAGTGGACCGCCATCGAGGCGCTCGCCGCCTTCCACCGCCGGGCGCTCGTCGTGCAGCGCACCGGGTGGGGCAAGTCGGCCGTGTACTTCGTCGCGACCAAGCTGTTGCGCGCGCGTGGCGCCGGGCCGACGGTGATCGTGTCGCCGCTGCTGGCGCTCATGCGCGACCAGATCTCGGCGGCCTCCCGTGCGGGCATCCGTGCGGTGACCATCAACTCGGCCAACATGACCGAGTGGGACGAGGTGCACGCGTCCATCTCGCGCGGCGAGGTCGACGTGCTGCTGTGCTCGCCGGAGCGGCTGAACAACCCGGGTTTCCGGGACGAGGTGCTCCCGCGCCTGGCGGCCGACGCCGGGCTCGTGGTCATCGACGAGGCGCACTGCATCTCCGACTGGGGACACGACTTCCGCCCGGACTACCGCCGCATCCGTACGCTGCTGGCCGACCTGCCCACGGGCATCCCCGTGCTCGCCACGACGGCCACCGCGAACGAGCGCGTCACCCAGGACGTCGCGGAGCAGCTCGCCGTGCACGCGGACGGCGTGAGCGATGAGGAGGTGCTGGTGCTGCGCGGCGGGCTCGACCGCGAGTCGCTGCACCTGGCGGTGCTGGAGCTCGGCGACCAGCCCACCCGCGTGGCCTGGCTGGCCGAGACGCTGCAGGACATCGACGGCTCCGGCATCGTCTACTGCCTCACGGTGTCGGCGGCGGAGCAGGTCGCCGAGCAGCTGCGTGGGTACGGCCTCGCGGTCGCCGCGTACACCGGCCGGACCGAGCCCGCGCAGCGCGAGCAGCTGGAGATCGACCTCAAGAACAACGAGGTCAAGGCGCTGGTCGCGACGTCAGCGCTGGGCATGGGCTTCGACAAGCCGGACCTGGCGTTCGTGGTGCACCTGGGCGCGCCGTCGTCGCCGATCGCGTACTACCAGCAGGTCGGTCGTGCCGGACGTGGTGTCGACCAGGCGCTCGTCGTGCTGCTCCCGGGTGTCGAGGACAAGGCGATCTGGGACTGGTTCGGCGAGCAGGCGTTCCCCGCCGAGGGCCAGGTGCGGGCGACGCTCGAGGCGCTGCGCGGCGGCGGCACCATGTCGACGGCGGCGCTGGAGACGCAGGTGGACCTGCGCCGTTCCCGCCTGGAGACCATGCTCAAGGTGCTCGACGTCGACGGCGCGGTCCGCCGGGTGCGCGGCGGCTGGGAGTCCACCGGCCAGGAGTGGTCGTACGACGCCGAGCGGTACGCGAGGGTCTCCGCCAGCCGTGCCGCCGAGCAGCAGGCGATGGTGGACTACGTGGGCACGCAGGGCTGCCGCATGGCGTACCTGCGGGCACAGCTCGACGATCCGGAGCTGGCACCCGGCTGGCGCTGCGGTCGTTGCGACCGGTGCGGCGGGATGGAGCTGCCGGAGGCCCCCGACGCCGAGGCGGTCGCCGCGGCGCGTGCCGAGATGGACAGACCAGGGGTCGAGGTCGAGACCCGCAAGATGTGGCCCACCGGCCTGGCCTCGATCGGCCTGGACCTCAAGGGCAAGATCCCGCCCGCCGAGCTGGCCGAGCCGGGAAGGGCGGTCGCCCGGCTCGACGGCCTCGGCTGGTCCGGCCCGCTGCGCGACCTGCTCGCGCCGACGGCGGGCGACGGCGAGCTCCCGGTGCCGCTGCGCCGGGCCGCCGCGCGTGTGCTCGACGAGTGGAGCGCACTTCGCCCCGCGGCAGAGCCCACCGAGGTGGGGGGAGTGGACGAGCCAGGCGCGGGCGAGGCCGAGGCCGGCCCGCTGCTGATCGAGGCGGTGGTAGCGGTGCGGTCCATCACCCGGCCGCAGCTGTCGTACCACCTGGCCACCGGGCTCGCGAAGTACCTGGGTGTGCCGATGATCGGTGCCATCGGCCCGGTCGCCGGGCAGGAAGAGCCCGGGCGGCACGACGTGAACTCGGCGATGCGGCTCGCCGGGGTGGCCCGGCGGCTGCAGCTGCAGCTCGGTGAGGGTGCGCTCCGTGGCCTGCCGGGCCGGACCGTGCTGCTCGTCGACGACTACACCGACTCGGGATGGACGCTGACGGTCGCCGCACGGCTGCTGCGCGAGGCCGGTGCGGCAGCGGTGTACCCGTTCGTGCTGGGTGTGCGGTGACTGCAGCGGTGATTCCCACGGTGATTCCCACGGTGACGTTGCCCACGCGCCCGGTGGGCGGACTCGCACCGGTCCGGTGCGCCGCGGTTCGTAGACTGGTCCGGTGATGACACACGCCGTCGACCAGCACAGTGCCGAGGACAGCGCTCCCGCGCCCTCGGTGCGGCTGCCGCTGCGCCCCGAGCTGGCCAACGAGAAGCCGTACGGCGCTCCGCAGCTCGACGTCCCGGTGCTGCTGAACGTCAACGAGAACCCGTACCCGCCCGGCGAGGAGGTGGTCGCCACCATCGCCGAGGAGGTGGCGCGCGCCGCCCGCGGGATGAACCGCTACCCGGACCGGGACGCGACGGTCCTGCGTCGGGACCTCGCCGACTACCTCGCGGTAGAGACCGGCGTCGACCTGGAGCATCTCGACGTGTGGGCCGCCAACGGGTCCAACGAGGTGATGCTGCACGTGCTGCAGGCGTTCGGCGGTCCTGGCCGCACCGCCCTGTCGTTCGCGCCGACGTACTCGATGTACCCGGAGTACGCGCGCGACACGCACACGACCTGGGTGGTGGGCCGCCGGGAGGACGACTTCACGCTCGACCCGGCCTACGCCGCCGAGACCATCCGCGAGGTACGCCCGTCGGTGGTCCTGCTGGCGAGCCCCAACAACCCGACCGGCACGGCGCTGCCGACGGCCACCGTCGAGGCGGTCTGCGAGGCCGCGCTCGGCGTGGACCTCGACGGCGCGCACCCCGTCGTCGTGGTGGACGAGGCCTACGCGGAGTTTCGGCGTCCCGGCACGCCGTCCGCCGTCGCGCTGCTGGAGCGGTACCCGAACCTCGCGGTCACCCGCACGATGTCCAAGGCCTTCGCCGCGGCCGGCGCCCGGCTCGGCTACCTGGTCGCCTCCGGCGACTTCGTCGACGCGCTCCGGATCGTGCGCCTGCCGTACCACCTGAGCGCCATCACGCAGGCCGCGGCCGGCGCCGCGCTGCGCCACCGTGAGTCCCTCATGGCCCAGGTCGCCACGCTGCGTGCCGAGCGGGACGCCTGTGTCGCCTGGCTGCGCGAGCAGCGGCTCCCGGACGGTGCCCCGTTCGAGGTCGCCGACACCGACGCCAACTTCGTGCTGTTCGGCAGGTTCAGCGATCGGCACGCCGTGTGGCAGGGTCTGCTGGACCGCGGTGTCCTGATCCGCGAGACCGGCCCCGACGGCTGGCTGCGGGTCTCGATCGGCACGTCCGCCGAGATGGCCGCCTTCCGCTCGGCGCTCACCCAGGTCGTGCACGGGCAGAGTAACGAGCACGGACACGAGCAGGGAGAGGAACAGCCATGACCAGGACAGCACGCGTCGAGCGCGCCACCTCCGAGTCGAAGGTGCTGGTCGAGCTCGACCTCGACGGCACAGGGCGCACCGACATCAGCACGAGCGTGCCGTTCTACGACCACATGCTCACCGCGCTCGGCAAGCACTCGCTGATCGACCTCACCGTGCACGCGACCGGCGACACCCACATCGACGCCCACCACACGGTCGAGGACGTCGCGATCAGCATCGGCGAGGCGCTGCGCGAGGCGCTCGGCGACAAGGCGGGTATCTCCCGGTTCGGCGACGCCCTCGTGCCGCTCGACGAGGCGCTCGCCCAGGCAGTGGTGGACGTGTCCGGCAGGCCGTACCTGGTGCACGAGGGTGAGCCCGCCGGTCAGGAGTACCACCTCATCGGCGGCCACTTCACGGGTTCGCTGACGCGGCACGTGCTCGAGTCGATAGCCCACCACGCGGGTATCTGCCTGCACGTGCGGGTGCTCGCGGGCCGCGACCCGCACCACATAGTCGAAGCCCAGTTCAAGGCGCTGGCGCGTGCGCTGCGCGCCGCCGTCGCGATCGACCCGCGGGTCGACGGAATACCGTCCACGAAGGGTGCGCTCTAGCAGCCATGTCCGACAGCCCCAAGCCCGAGAACGACGGGTCCAGCAGCAGCACGCCGCCCGGTGACGACCTGCCCGACTTCGATCTCGACTTCGAGATCCCGGACGACCTGTCGTCCCTCACCGGTAGCGGCGAGCCCGAGTTCGCCGCGCTCATCACCCAGATCGCCGGGGCGGAACCGCTCGCAGCGGCCAGCTCCCTCGCGCAGCTCGACCTCGACGCGGTACCCACGTCGGTGGGCGCCGTCGGAGTCCTCAAGGACCTCGCCGGGGACGCGCCCGAACAGGCCGCCGCCGCGATCTCCCAGCTCGTCCGGGGCGTCCCGCTCGTCCTGATCACCCGCACCGGTGAGCAGATGACGGCGGTCCGGTTCGCCGACGGCGTCCGCGGTGACGAGCTCGCGCCCGGCCTCGTCCTGGGCGGCGCTCCCGAGAACGTGGTCGACCTGCTGACGGGCGCCACCAGCGTGGCCGACCTGGACGGCGTGGTCGGCTCCACCTCGATCAGCAAGTTCAAGGCGGTGCGGATGCTCACGTCCGCGGCGCGCAAGGCCCGCAAGGGCATGGGCAAGGGCGAGCCCGACCAGAGCAGCAGGGACGGGGCCTGAGCGTGGGCGCGAGGGTCGTCGTCCTCGACTACGGCTTCGGCAACGTCCGGTCCGCCGTCCGCGCCCTGGAGCGGGTCGGCGCGGACGTCACGCTGACCGCCGACCGGACCGCCGCGCAGGAGGCCGACGGCCTCGTGGTGCCGGGTGTCGGTGCGTTCGCCGCGTGCATGGCGGGCCTCAAGGCCGTCCGCGGGCACGAGGTGGTCGGCCGCAGGCTGGCCGGCAACCGCCCGGTCCTCGGCATCTGCGTGGGCATGCAGGTCATGTTCGACGCCGGTGTGGAGCACGGTGAGCGCGCCGAGGGCATCGGCGAGTGGTCGGGCGTCGTCGAGCGGCTGCAGGCCCCCGTCGTGCCGCACATGGGCTGGTCCCCGGTCGAGGCGCCCGAGGGCTCTACCCTCTTCGAGGGGATCGCCGACGAGCGCTTCTACTTCGTGCACTCGTACGCCGTGCAGACCTTCACCAAGGGCTACGACCAGAACGCGGTGAAGATCTTCTCGCCGCCGAAGGTGACCTGGGCCGACCACGGCGGACGCTTCGTCGCAGCCGTCGAGGACGGCCCCCTGGCGGCCACCCAGTTCCACCCGGAGAAGTCGGGCGACGCAGGATCCCAGCTCCTGCAGAACTGGCTCCGTACCCTCAGCTAGGCCGCTGTTCCGTCAGGTCGAGCTCGTCGAGACCGGTCTCGACGAGCTCGACCGGCAGCACCCACCCTGGACAGATCAAAACTTGGAGAGACATGACCGACCGCCTCGTGCTCCTGCCCGCCGTCGACGTCGCTGACGGCCAGGCCGTCCGCCTCGTCCAGGGCGAGGCCGGCTCGGAGACCTCCTACGGTGACCCGCTGACGGCGGCCCTGGACTGGCAGTCCGGCGGCGCCGAGTGGGTCCACCTCGTGGACCTGGACGCCGCCTTCGGGCGCGGCTCCAACGCCGAGCTGCTCGCGCGGGTCGTCGGTGAGCTCGACGTGCAGGTCGAGCTGTCGGGCGGAATCCGCGACGACGAGTCGCTGGAGCAGGCCCTCGCCACCGGCGCCCGGCGCGTCAACCTGGGCACTGCCGCGCTCGAGGACCCGGCCTGGACGGCCAAGGTCATCGCCGAGCACGGCGACCGTGTCGCCGTCGGCCTCGACGTGCGCGGCACCACGCTCGCCGCACGCGGCTGGACCAAGGAGGGCGGCGACCTCTGGGAGGTCCTCGGCCGCCTCGACGAGGCAGGCTGCGTCCGCTACGTCGTCACCGACGTCACCAAGGACGGCACGCTGCGCGGCCCCAACCTCGAGCTGCTGTCCGACGTCGCCGCGCGCACCTCCGCGCACGTCGTCGCCTCGGGCGGTATCTCGTCGCTCGACGACCTGACCGCCCTGCGGGCGCTGGGCACGATCGAGGGCGCGGTCGTCGGCAAGGCCCTGTATGCGGGTGCGTTCACCCTGCCCGAGGCGCTCGACGTCGCCGGCCGCCCTGGCGCCGAGGCCGGAGAGTGAAGTCGATCCAGCCGTCCAGCCAGTTCGCGGACGACGACGGCTCGGCCGACGCCGAGCTGACCCAGCTGCTCGACGGCTACACGACGGGGACCACCCCGCTGCGTGACGTCGTCGCGCGGCTGGCCGAGACCCGCGTGCTGGTGCCGGTCCTGGCCGAGCTCGGGGTCGCAGAGCAGAACCCGGACGGGTTGACCGTGGACAAGGAGGCGTCGTCCGGCGTCGTGGCGCTGGAGGCACCGGACGGGCGCCGGGCGCTGCCCGTCTTCACGTCCGTCGCCGCCATGCAGGCCTGGCGGACCGACGCGCGGCCGGTGCCGGTCGAGGCGTCCCGCGCCGCGCTGTCCGCGGTGAACGAGAACTGGGCGCTCATCGTCGTCGACCCCGCCGGGCCGTCGACCGCGCTCGTGCCGCGGCCCGCCGTCTGGGCGCTGGCGCAGGGGCAGGAGTGGCGGCCGGCGCTGGTGCCGCACGAGGACGGGATCGTCGTGGACCCGGAGGTCGCCTCGGAGGTGGCCGTCGCGGCGGCCCCGGTGCAGCACGTGGTGCGAGCGCACGCCGAACCCGGCCGCACGGCAGAGGTCGCGGTGGTGCTCGGCCTCAACCCTGGCCTGGACCGCGCCGGGCTGGACGCGGTGCTGGCCCAGGTCAATGCCCGGCTGGCGGCGTCAGAGGTGATCTCTGCGCGGGTCGACTCGCTGGAGCTGCGAATCGGCGTGGCACGCTAGCTCGGAGGTCCGCCTCCAGCATGCGGTTACGCATGGTTCCGGGCAGAAAAGCATGCGCAACAGCATGCTGGAAGCGGACCTTCCCAGACTTGCTCAGCAGCCCTTCGCCGGCGTGAACGCCGTGTCGTCGGCGAGCATGTCCTGCAGCGTCGACAGGGGCACGAGCAGGCTGTTGTCGTCCGCGGTCTTCGCGTAGACGACGCCGATCACCCGCCCCTTGTCGTCCAGCGCCGCCGACCCCGAGGAGCCGGGCTCGACCTGGGCGTCGGTGAGCAGCACCTCGCCGAGGTTGGCGTTCAGCGGGTCCCGGGTCGCGCCCATGACCTCGCCCTCCGTCACGGTGAGCTCGCCGCCCGCCGGATAGCCCACGACGGTGACGGGGTCGCCGGGCTTCGGGTCGGCCTTGGCCAGCTTCGGGAACGACGGCAGGGGATCGGTCGTCCGGACGACGGCGAGGTCCGCGAGCCCCGCCGTCGAGGTGGCGCCGACCGTGATGTCGTGCCCGTCGTAGGTGCTGACCTCGAGGTCCTTCGAGTCGGAGACCACGTGCTTGTTCGTGATGAGCGTGTGGGCGTCGATCGCGAAGCCCGAGCCCGTCGACAGCTCCTCGCAGCCCACGTTGCGGATGCGGACCGCCATGCGCTCGACGGCGTCGAACCCGTCGGGGCTCAGCGTGCCGCCGCCGGCGGCAGGGGAGAGGCCCACCGGTGACGTCGGCACGATGTCGCTCGGCACCGGCTCCGGCAGGGGCGGCAGCACGCCGCAGCCGGCCAGCGAACCGGTGAGACCGGTGACGAGAAGCGTTCCGACGAGCAGGGCGCGGCCCGCCGGCCTCACGGTCGCAGCTCCTTCTGCAGCGACTCGTTCGCGTTCTCCGCGTCCGCGCACAGCGCGTTGACCTGCTGCTCGTAGCGGCTCAGGTCGGCTGCCTCGTACTGGTCGGCCTCCTTGAGATAGCCGACGAGCTCCTCCTGGCCCGACACGCACTGCCCGAGCGCCGACGCCACGGTGGCAGCGGCCGCGCTGACCTGGGTCTGGTAGTCGAGGTACTGCTGCGAGGCGACGTTCTCGTCACCGAGCTGGGCCTTCTCGTTCGCCAGGTCGGTGATGCGGGACGTTGCGGTGGACAGCTGATCGCGGGCGGCCTGCAGCTCGGTGTTGGCGCCCTCGAGCTGCATCCGCAGCGAGGCCACCTCCTCGGCGTGCTCGTGCGCCTTCTCCTGCCAGTCGGCGGCGTTGCGCTGCCAGCGGACCGTGGTCACCCACAGGTAGGCGCCGACGGCGATCGTGGCGACCAGCAGGATGGCGAGCACACGAGAACCACGGCCACGACGTGGCCCGGGTGCTTGAGCGGGTTCCGGCGCCGCCAGGACGGAAACCTCGGTCATCAGACGACGGAGCCCGTGTACTTCTCGCCAGGTCCCTCGCCCGGGGCGTCCGGGATCACCGAGGCCTCCCGGAACGCGAGCTGGAGGCTGCGCAGCCCGTCCCGCAGCGAGCGGGCGTGCTGGTTGCCGATGTCGGGCGCGCTCGCGACCACCAGCGCGGCGAGCGCGGTGATCAGCTTGCGGGCCTCGTCGAGGTCCTTGAGCTCCTCGGCGTCCTCGCCCTCGGCCAGGCCGCACTTCACGGCGGCGGCGCTCATCAGGTGGACGGCGGCGGTGGTGATGACCTCGACTGCCGCGACCTCGGCGATATCGCGTGTGGCCTGGTCAGTGCCCACCGGAGCCTGGATGCCGGCGGGGGTCTCGTCGCTGGAGCTCATGGGCTCCATCTTTCCATCCCGACAGGGGTGCGGGTGAACATCCAGACTGGGCTAGCCTGCCTGGGTTCAACGGTGACACAGGGGAGGCCCTTCGATGCATGACGACATCACACTGACCACCGGGCGCGCGCAACGCGTGCTGACGGAACGCATCTGGCCGGCGGTCCATGCGACGTCAGTACCGCTCGACGTCGAGCGGCACGCGCTGCCGGGGGAGCCGATCCCCCCGCGAGAGGGTCTGGCCCTCGCCATGGAGCCCTACGAGGTGGGCACACCGTGGGGCCCGGCGTGGGGCACCACCTGGTTCCGGCTGACGGGATCGGTCCCCGCGGAGTGGACCGGCCGGCCCGTCGAGGCGGTGATCGACCTCGGCTTCGACACCAACATGCCGGGCTTCCAGGCCGAGGCGCTGGTCTACCGCCCGGACGGCACCACGGTGAAGTCCATCAACCCGCGCAACCAGTACGTCCCGGTGGCCGACGCCGCGTCCGGCGGCGAGCGGGTAGAGCTGCTCCTGGAGGCGGCGTCGAACCCCGTGCTCCTCGGGCACGACCTGTTCAAGCAGACCCAGGAGGGCGACACCACCACGTCGTCCCCGCGCCCCCTGTACACGACGCGGCGCATGGACCTCGCGATCTTCGAGGCAGAGGTGCACGACCTCGCGCTCGACGTCGAGGTGCTGCTCGAGCTGCAGGCCGAGCTGCCCACCGGCCCGCGCCGCATGCGGATCCTGCAGGCCCTCGACGACGCCCTCGACGTGCTCGACCTGCAGCGCATCCCGCAGACGGCCGCGGCCGCCCGGGCCGCGCTCACGGACGTGCTCGCCAGCCCGGCGGAGCCGAGCGCCCACGAGATCTCGGCGGTCGGCCATGCGCACATCGACTCCGCCTGGCTCTGGCCGGTCCGGGAGACGATCCGCAAGGTCGCGCGGACGACGTCGTCCATGGCGGACCTGATCGACCGGACCGACGACTTCGTGTACGGCATGTCGTCGGCGCAGCAGTACGCGTGGGTCAAGGAGCACCGGCCCGAGGTGTGGACCCGGATCAAGGACGCGGTCGCCAAGGGCCGGTTCCTGCCGCTGGGCGGCATGTGGGTCGAGTCCGACACGGTGATGCCCTCGGGCGAGGCGCTCGTGCGCCAGTTCTCGCAGGGGCAGCGGTTCTTCGAGCGGGAGTTCGGCATCCGCAGCAAGGGTGTGTGGCTGCCCGACTCGTTCGGCTACTCGCCGGCCCTGCCGCAGCTCGTGCGCCGCGCGGGGTTCGACTGGTTCTTCACGCAGAAGATCTCGTGGAACCAGGTCAACGTGTTCCCGCACCACACGTTCTGGTGGGAGGGCATCGACGGCTCCCGCGTGCTGACGCACTTCCCGCCGATGGACACCTACAACTCGCAGCTCTCGGGCGAGGAGCTGGCCAAGGCGACCCACCAGTTCCGCGAGTCGCGGCGCGCCTCGGGCTCGATCGCGCCCGTCGGGTTCGGCGACGGCGGCGGCGGCACCACCCGCGAGATGACGGGCAAGGCCGAGCGGCTGGCCGATCTCGAGGGCAGCGCGAAGGTCCGCTGGGAGCACCCGGACGCCTTCTTCGAGCGCGCTCGCGAGGAGCTCACCGCACACGCGACGAGTGACAGCGCTGTCTGGGTGGGCGAGCTCTATCTTGAGCTGCACCGGGCCACGCTGACCTCGCAGCACAAGACCAAGCAGGGCAACCGCCGCAACGAGCAGCTGCTGGTCGAGGCGGAGGCGTGGGCCGCGACGGCGTCTGCCCGTACCGGCGCGGACTATCCGTACGACGAGCTCGACGCGCTGTGGCAGCAGGTCCTGCTGCTGCAGTTCCACGACATCCTGCCCGGGACGTCGGTCGCGTGGGTGCACCGGGAGGCCATGGCGCAGCACGCAGTGATCACGGAGGGCGCGCAGGCGATCATCGAGCGCTCCCTGCGGGCCCTGGTCGGCGAGGGTGACACGGCCCTGCGGGCCAACCCCGCGGTGTTCGCCCAGGCGGGAGTGCCTGCCCTGGGGGTCGCCCTGGCGGCGGAGCCGACGTCGGCGCCGAGCACCCTGACCGAGCTGCCCGACGGCGGCTATGTGCTGGCGAACGAGCTCGTCCGGGTCACGCTGGACGCCGCCGGCCACGTGACGTCCGCCGTCGACCTGTCCAGCGGTCGCGACGCCGTCGCGCCGGGCCGTGCGGCCAACGTGCTGCAGCTGCACCAGGACTTCCCGAACAAGTGGGACGCCTGGGACGTGGACCGGTTCTACCGCAACTCGGTGACCGACCTGCGCGAGGCCGAGAAGGTCACCGCAACCGTCGAGGACGGCGTCGCCACGGTGACGGTGCGGCGGCAGTTCTCCGCGTCCAGCCTGGAGCAGGTGATCACGCTCGCGCCGGGCAGCCGGACCCTCGAGGTTGCCCTGCGGACCGACTGGCACGAGGCCGAGAAGTTCCTCAAGGTGGCCTTCCCGCTCGACGTGCGGGCCGAGCACGTGGCGGCTGAGACGCAGTTCGGGTTCCACAAGCGGGTCACCCACACCAACACCAGCTGGGAGGCCGCCAAGTTCGAGACCTCCATGCACAAGTGGGTGCTCGCAGAGGAGCCGGGCTTCGGCGTCGGCCTGGTCAACGACTCGATCTACGGCTACGACGTGACCCGCGAGGTCTCCGACGACGGCGTGGCGCCGGCGCCCGGCGTCCCCGCGGTGACCACCACCGTGCGGCTGTCGCTGCTGCGGGCGCCACGGTTCCCGGACCCCGAGACCGACCAGGGCAGCCAGACGCACCGGTACGGCCTGGTGGTGGGCGTGGACACCGCGGCGGCCACCGAGGCGGGCGCGACGTTCGGAGCGCGTCCGCGCGAGCTGCGCGGCGGGACCGGCGTCGAGCCGCTCGTCACGGTGAACAGCGGGGTGGGCGGCGGGGTGACGCTGTCGGCGGTCAAGCTCGCCGACGACCGGTCGGGCGACCTCGTCGTGCGCGTCTACGAGGCGCTGGGTCGGCGCGCGTCCGGCACGGTCACGGTGGCCGCGCCGGTATCCGGTGCGCGCACGGTGAGCCTCATCGAGGACAGCATCGCGGGCGGCGAGGTGGACGTGACGGCGGACGGCGTCGTCGCGCTCGACCTCGCCCCGTTCGAGGTCCGCACGCTCCGATTCGCGCGAGCCTGACAAGATCAGGACAGGCGTCGAGTGCTGGCTGTCTGCGGGATCAGCGGATGCGGACCCACGGACGGCCGGCGCTCGACGGAGTGTGCTGTTGTCTTGACAGCAGGTGGGGCACGCGGCACGCTAACGGCGCTAAAGCGCTTTAGTCGGCGCCGCAGCACCAGAGACACGGCAAGTCCCCAGGGCGCGACGAAGCATTGCTGGAAGGAACTGTCATGAAGATCGGGAGGATCGGGGCCGCGGGAGCGGCCCTGACCGTGCTGGCCGCCCTCGGTGGCTGCACCCTGAGCGGCGGGGGCGAAGCAGGAACCGGGCCTGCCGCCGACAGCGCGGCGGGCGCGGCGGCCGACGTCACCGGCGAGGTCACGCTGCAGACCTGGGCGCTCAAGCCGAACTTCACCCAGTACGTCGAGGGAGTCATCGCCGACTTCGAGAAGACGTACCCCGGCACCACCGTGACCTGGCTCGACCAGCCGGGCGACGGCTACTCGGAGACGCTGCGCTCACAGGCCGCTGCCGGCGAGCTGCCCGACGTCACGAACCTGCCGCCCGACTTCGCGTTCTCGCTGTCGCGCGAGGGCCTCCTCACGGACCTCACGACGGTCGACGACGCGCTCGCGGACACCTACGTGCCCGGCGCGCTGGACGCCTACCGGTACGCGGGCACGGAGGGCACGTTCGGGTACCCGTGGTACCTGACCACCGACCTGAACTACTGGAACGCCGAGATGTTCGAGGCCGCGGGCCTCGACCCGGCGGCGCCGCCCACCAGCCTCGACGAGCTCATCGCCCAGGCGCGCACGATGAAGGAAGTCACCGGCGGCTACCTCATGAGCCGCAAGCCGGGGCTCGGCGACTTCGCGGCAGAGGGTCTCCCGATCCTGTCCGAGGACGGCACGAGGTTCACGTTCAACACCCCGGAGGCTGCCGAGCTGCTCGACGCCTACCGCGACGCGTACGCCGACGGCCTCATGCCCGACGACGTGCTCAGCGACGCCTACCTCGGCAACAGCCAGCTGTTCACCGAGGGCAAGGTGGCCTGGTCGACGGGCGGCGGCAACTTCATCGCCACCGTGCTCGAGAACAACCCGTCGCTCGAGGGCAAGGTCGTCCCGTCGCCGTACATGGGCGCCACCCCGCTGTACGTGCAGGGGCTGTCGGTCTCGAACCAGTCGGCCAACCTGCCGACGGCGGTGGCGCTGGCGCGGTTCGTCACGAACGCCGCCAACCAGGAGGCGTTCGCCAAGGAGGTCCCCGGCGTGTTCCCGTCGACCACCGCGTCGCTGGAGAAGCCGGAGCTCGCCGAGAGCGACGGCACCCCGCAGGGTGCGGCCAAGCAGATCGCGTACACCAGCCTCGGCGCGGCGCGGTTGCTGCAGCCGGTAGAGGTCAGCGAGGCGATGACCACCATCATCAACCAGCAGCTCGCGGCGGCGATAGCGGGGGACAAGACCTCGCAGGAAGCCCTGGACGCAGCGGTCGAAGAGTGCGACAAGCTGCTCGCCGACCAGTGACGTCGTCCGCGGGGCACCCGAGCCGCAGGCCGACCATCGCCGACATCGCAGCGCACGCGGGCGTCTCCCCGACAGCTGTGTCGTTCGCGCTCAACGACCGCCCGGGGGTCAGCGCGCGGACCAGGACCCGCATCCTGGCCGCCGTCGCGGAGCTCGGGTGGCGGCCGAACGTGGCCGCCCGGGCGCTGGGCGGACGGCGGGCCGACACGGTGGGCCTGGTCGTCACGCGGCCCGCGCGGACCCTGGGTGTCGAGCCGTTCTTCGCCCAGCTCGTCTCGGGACTGCAGGCGCGGCTGTCGGCGGACCTCGTGGCGCTGCAGCTGCTGGTGGTGGAGGACGTGTCCGCCGAGCTCGACGTCTACCGGCGCTGGGCGGCCGAGCGGCGAACCGACGGTGTGGTGGTGCTCGACCTCGAACGCGACGACCCGCGCCCCGATGAGCTGGTGCGGATGGGCCTGCCCGCGGTGCTGCTCAGCGGCGACGGCACGCCGGGCCCCGTGCCCGCCGTCTTCGCAGACGACCACGCCGCCATGACCTCGCTCGCCGAGCACCTGGCCGCGCTGGGGCACGTGCACGTCGGTCACGTGGGCGGCGTCCCTGCGTACGTACACTCCGCGCGGCGGGCCACCGCCCTGCACGACGCCGGGGCGCGCCTCGGCCTCGACATCACGACAGTGCCGGCGGACTTCTCACAGGACGAGGCCGCGGCAGCAACCAGGGCCCTGCTGGCCCGCGACGAAAGGCCTACCGCAATCGTCTACGACTCCGACGTCGCCGCACTCGCGGGCGTCACCGTGCTGGCCGAGGCAGGGCTCGACCTGCCCGGCGACATCTCCGTGGCATCCTTCGACGACTCCGAGCTGGTGCGCCTCGCGCACCCGCCGCTCACCGCCATGACCAGGGACACCTTCGAGCTCGGTGAGCTCGTGGCAGGCACCGTGCTGTCGCTGGTCCGGGGCGAGCCGGTGCCCGACGTCGTCGGCGCTCCAACCCCCGTGCTGACCGTGCGCGGCAGCACGGGCCGCGTCCCGGGGGTGGCGGCATGACCGGGCCAGCACACGTCCCGGCGGGTCGGCCCGGAGTCGGCCTCACGAGCGAGCACGCACGGCGGATCGGGCACGGCGGCGCGGGCCGCACGGTGGTCCTCGACGGGCTGGACGTCCCGCTCGGGGCCGGTACGGAGCTGCGCTACACGCTCCTGCCGGTGCTCGACCAGGAGCTCACCTACCGCTCGACCTACGTGGCGGTCGACCTGCTGCTCGACGACGGGACGTGGCTCCTGGAGACCGGGCCCGGAGGCGAGCTGCGCGACCAGCACGGCATGCCCGCGACCGCCGTCGGGCAGGGGGAAGCGCGCATCCTGGTACCCGACCACTGGAACGCGGTACGGGTGGACCTGGACCGCGTGGCCGAGCTGCTGCCCGGCCGCCGCGTGCGGGCCGCCGCCGTCGTGACGGCGGCGCCGGACGGCGGCGACACCGAGGTGTGGCTGGACGCCGTCACGGTCGGGCCGCGCCCGCAGCGCGTCGTGGCCGGCCGCACCGACCTCGTCGACACCCGGCGCGGCACCCACTCCTCGGGTGCCTACTCGCGCGGGAACAACGTGCCGGCGGCGGCCGTGCCGAACGGCTTCACGATGTGGGTGCCGCTCACCGACGCGTCGACCGAACGCTGGCTCTACTCGTGGGCCGCGCACAACGGCCCGGACAACCGGCCGCGCCTGCAGGGGATCGGCATCTCGCACGAGCCCAGCCCGTGGATGGGGGACCGCGACCAGCTCGCGTTCCACCTGGTCGCCGCGCAGCCGGGTGAGGAGGGCACGCCCGACGCCGGCCTGGAGTCCCGCGCGCTCGGCTTCTCGCACGACACCGAGACGGCCCGCCCGCACCGCTACGGCGTCGACCTGGACGACGGCTCCCGCATCGACGTCGCGGCCTCGGACCACGGCGGCGTGCTGCGGTTCACGTTCCCGCCCGGCGCCACCACCGGCCACCTGATCGTCGACGCCGTCAGCGACGCCGGAGCGGACGGCCCGCCCGTCGCCGTCACCGTGCACGACGACGGCACGCTCACCGGCTGGAGCGACCACGGCAGCGCGCTCTCGGTGGGCCGCAGCCGCATGTACGTGGTGGGCCAGGTCTCCCGGCCCGTCCTGCGCACGGGCCGGGCACGGGGCCGGGAGCACGCGACCTACGCGACGGTGGCGCTCGACCCGGCGGCAGGGCCCGGCGACCAGGCCGACCGCACGGTAGAGGTGCGCGTGGCGACGTCGTACATCAGCGAGGACCTCGCCTGGCGCGCCCTGGACCGCGAGGTGAGCGGCTCCTTCGACGACGTGGCCGAGTGCGCGCGCACGCAGTGGGAGGGGCGCCTCGGCGTGCTCGACGTCGAGGGCGCCACCGAGGAGCAGCAGGTGACGCTCTACTCGAACCTCTACCGCCTCAACCTGTACCCGTCGTCGTACACGGAGTTCGGCACCGACGGCGAGCTCGTGCACGCGTCGCCCGTGCTCGACGGCGCGCCCGTCGTGCCCGGCGAGATGTTCGTCAACCACGGGTTCTGGGACACCTACCGCACCTGCTGGCCCGCGTACGCGCTGCTCTACCCGGACGTCGCCGCGCGGCTCGCCGACGGGTTCGTGCAGCAGTACCGCGAGGGCGGCTGGGTCGCGCGGTGGTCGTCGCCGGGCTACGCGGACCTGATGACCGGCACGTCGTCCGACGTCGCCTTCGCCGACCTGTACCTGCGCGACGTACCCCTGCCAGACCCGCTCGCCACCTACGACGCCGGCCTGCGCAACGCGACGGCGCTGCCCACCCGGTCCGGCGTGGGCCGTAAGGGCCAGGACTTTGCGCTCGCCCACGGCTGGGTGCCGCGCGACGTCGACGAGTCCGTGTCCTGGAGCCTCGAGGGCTACATCAACGACGCGGGCCTGGCGCGGATGGCGGAGGCGCTCGCGGACGCGCCGGGCACCCCCGACGACCGCCGGCGCGCACTGCGCGACGAGGCCGCCTACCTGCGGCAGAGCTCGCTCGGGTACGTACACCTCTTCGACGCCTGGACGGGGTTCTTCCGGGGACGGGACCGGGGCGGTTCGTTCGGCTCGGGTTCGTTCGACCCGGACGAGTGGGGCGGCGACTACACCGAGTCCGACGCGTGGAACTTCCTGTTCCACCCGGTGCACGACGGCGCCGGCCTGGCCGCCCTGCACGGCGGCCGCGCGGGTCTGGAGCGGCTGCTGGAGCGGTTCTTCGCCACGCCGGAGCGGGCGGACAAGCCCGGCACCTACGGGTCCGTGATCCACGAGATGGTCGAGGCGCGCGACGTGCGGATGGGCCAGTTCGGCCAGTCCAACCAGGTGTCCCACCACATCGCCTACGCGTGGCTGTTCGCGGGACGGCCCGACCGCACGCAGGAGACGGTGCGCGAGATCCTGGCCCGGCTGTGGACCGGCAACGAGATCGGGCAGGGCTACCACGGCGACGAGGACAACGGCGAGATGTCGGCCTGGTACGTCCTCTCCGCCCTGGGGCTGTACCCCCTGGAGATCGGGTCCTCGCGCTGGGCGGTCGGCTCACCGCTCTTCGAGCGCGCGGTGGTGCACCGGCCCGACGGCGACCTCGTGGTCGAGGCGCCAGGCGCGGCCGACCGCTGGTACGTGGCGGGTCTCGAGCTGTCCGACGTCGCTGGCGCGGCCCGGGCGGTCGAGGCGCCGTCGGTGGAGCACGGCGACCTGACCGGGGGAGCGTCCCTCCGGTTCGCGATGTCCGATGGGCCGACGAGCTGGGGGGTGCCGGTGTCGGCCGGGGCGGGCGGCTCCGATGTGGTGGTCGCCCGGCCGTGGCAGCGGGCCGACGGCGGCTGGCAGGGCACCGACGGGTCCCTGCCGCGGCTGACGGACGGCGACCTGACGACGACTGCAGAGGTGACGGGCGTGCTCGAGTGGCGCCCGTCCGGCTCGGTCCCGGAGGGTGCGCTGCTTCGCGCGTACACGCTGACGGCGTCGGCTTCGGTGTCGTCGGTCTCAGTGGCGAGGTCAGGGGACGCGCAGCCGCCGTCGGCGTGGCGACTGGTCGCGGACGACGGCCGCGTGCTGGACGAGCGGTCCGGCGAGCAGTGGCGCTGGCCCGGTCAGCTGCGGCCGTTCGTGCTGGCCGAGCCCATACCGCTGACCGGTCTCCGGCTGGAGCTCGGCGAGAGCGGCGCACTTGCCCAGGTCGAGCTGCTCGTCGACTGAGCCGAGGCGCTGCGGGGTGTGCTGGGAGAACAGGTACCCCGCGGAGTGTGTTGCTGAGAGTAGACATCGTCCACTCTCAGCAACACACCCGCCCCGCATGGTCTTTCCCGGCGGCCTGCGCGGTTCCGGTATGTGAGATCTGGCCATAGATCGTTGACTTCTATCGGTTTCATTCGTATGTTCTCTGACATCCAGAAGAACCGCACTAATCCGATCGGAAAGATGTAGTAACTCTGGACAGGTCATGAGCTCCGACGCGAAGCCCCGGCTGGTCGGACGGCAACCCCCCGCGCGGGTGGGTGCCCCGGGTGAGGACCAGGCCACCGCCGCCGGCGGATGACAACACGCGTCGCTCGCCGCTGGGCGAGCAGGTGAGGAGAACCACGATGACCCGGAGCGCTGCCCCCGCCGTCCACGTGCCCCTGCCGTCCTGGAACGTCTCCCCGCGGGCTGGTGCTGCCCCGCGCACGGGTATGTGTTGTCGCCGTTCCTGCCGCTGACCGCGGCAGACCCGACCCTCCTCTCCCATACCTTCCGGCAGCCACGCTCCCGGGTGACCCAGCAATGCCGAAGCGCGCCGACCGTGCGCCGCCGGCTGGGTCGTCCGGGTGTCGCCGCGCAGCCGTAGCCCCGAACGGAGCCCCGCCGTGCCGTACCCACTGCAGCCCACATCCATCACCTCCGCCTCCTCCTCGCTCCGTCCCGTCGTGCTCGGCGTGGACCTGACCTCGGCCGGCGCCCGTCCCGGCGCGCACCGCGCCCGCGGCCCGCTCCCGCCCCGCCCGTTCGACGGCGAACGCTTCCTCCAGCTGGTCCGCAACGCCGACCGCGGTCTGCTCGACCTCATCACCCTCGACGAGGACTTCCTGCTGCACCCCGGCCGCGGCCAGGTGACCGCTCGGCTCGACACGGTCGTCGCGGCGGCCCGCGCGGCCCGGGTCACGACGGGGATCGGCCTGGTCGCCGCCGTCGACACCGTCCACACCGAGGCGGCGCACACCGCCGTAGCCCTCAGCAGCGTCGACCGCGCGAGCAGCGGCCGGGCGGGCTGGCAGGCCACCCGGCAGACGGCGGTCCCCGAGCCCGACGAGGCCTGGGCGTCCCGGGTCGAGCTGGGCATCCAGTCCGTGAACCGCGTGTGGACGGGGCGGCCCGGCACCGGGTCGGGCGCGGTCGAGCTGGACGCCGAGGGCCGCTTCCGCGTCGACCACGACGGCATCCGGTTCGCGATCCGCAGCCGCCCGACCCGTGCCGGCGGTAGCGGTGCGGCGTTGTCCCGGGTACGTCCGCCGGTCGTCCTGCGCGTGCGTTCCGAGGCGAGTGCCAGGCTGGCGGGGCGCACCGCCGACGTCGTGCGGATCGCCGTGCGGGATGCCGCGCAGGCGGTCCGGCTGCGGCGGCTCGTGCGCGACGCGGCGCTGTCCGCCGGACGCGACCCCGAGGAGGTGCGGGTGCTCGCCGAGGTGTACGTGGTGCTCGCCGCCGAACGGGCCAGCGCCCAGGCCCGGCTGGAGCTCGTCGAGGCGCTCGAAGGTCCCGATCCGGGGCGCGGCGCGCACGTCGTCGCGGACACGCCGGACGAGCTGGCGGTCCTCATCGCCGACTGGGCGGCCGTCGGCGCCGCCGACGGGTTCCTGCTGCGCCCGTCGTCGCTCAGCGCGGACCTCGACGCGATCACCGACCACCTCGTGCCGGCCCTGCAGCGGGCCGGGCTGTTCCGCACCGAGCGCACCGAGACCACGCTGCGCGGATCGCTCGGGCTGCCCGACGCCGCCGCCATTTCCCGGGCGCTTCCCACGGGCCGGCTGCTGAGCGCCTGACGGCCACCCCTGGCGGCTGCCCTCCGACAGGCCGCCGTCAACCATCGATCCTGAGGAGAAGAACCATGAGCACACCTGAGCTGCGGAACCCCGAGAACGCCGGCGCCAAGGTCGCGGGCGGCGCCCTGCTGATCGACGTCCGCTCCGCCGCGGGCCGGGCGGCGACCGGCGAGATCCCCGGCGCCACGCTCGTCGACAGGAGCAACCTCGACGCACTGTTCGGGCCGTCGGACAGCCCCGCGATCACCCTCGACACACCGGTCGTCGTCGTGTGCGGCTCGGTCAACGGCTCCGGCCCGGTCGCCGAGGCGCTCGCGGCACGCGGCTACACCGACGTCTCGCACGTCGACGGCGGGTTCCCCGCCTGGAAGGAGGCAGGCCTGCCCGCGACCGAGCCTGAGTCTGAGTCTGAGTCCAGCGCCGCACCGAGCGCCGCACCATGACCGGGTTCGCTACCCGGCAGGTACGTGCAGGGGCCCCGACGAACCGGTAGAAGAAGCGATCCGTATCCGCCCTACCCTGCCGAGCATCTGCTTCGAGAAGCGGCTGTGACCGACGGAGTACCGTCAGCCCCGTGAACCCTCAAGCATGGCGGCGCATCGTGGCGTGGCTCATCGACTGGCTCTGCTTCTTCGTGTGGCTCGCGCTGGTCGCGGCGATCGGGATCCCGCTGTACGCCGCCGGCATGACCGGCCAGTGGTCCGCCGTGACGACGAACGTGGTCTCCGCGCTCCTGACGGCCGTGCCGCTGACCATCTTCCTCGCCGTGCTCGAGTCCGGTAAGCGGCAGGCGTCGATCGGCAAGCGTGTGCTGGGGCTCAAGGTGGTGACCGCCAGGGACGGCGGGCGGCTCTCGTTCGCCTCGGCCCTGCTCCGGAACGTGCTCAAGATCGCCGTGCCCTGGACGATCGGGCACGCCGCGGCGATAGCCCTCGTCGGGTCCGGGTCCACGACGATCGACCCGGGTCTCGCGATCCTCACTGCGGCGTCCTACGTCCTGCCGCTCGTCTACGTCGTCACGCTGTTCGTCGGCGAGGGCCGCACGCCGTACGACCGGGCCGGAGGAGCCAGGGTCGTCCGCGCACAACCCTGATGAGACCTGATCCGGTCTCGTACCCCGCCGACGTACGTTCTCCCCGCGTCCCCGCCGCACTGCGTCTGATCTGCACCGTCTGATCTGCACCGTCTGATCTGCACCGTCTGATCTGCACCGTCTGATCCGCGCCGTCTGATCCGCGCCGCCGGAGCGAGAGTGCTACGCCGCGCCGATCGCGGCCGCCGCGCGGCGGGTGAGCGGGGCCCGCAGCCCCAGGTGCCCGCGCAGCGTCGACCCGCTGTACGACGCCGGGTAGGCGCCGCGTTCCTGCAGCTCCGGGACCACCTTGTCGACGATGTCGTCCAGCCCCGACGGCACGATCCACGGGCTGATGTTGAACCCGTCGACGGCGCCCGTGCGCACCCAGCGGATCAGGTCCTTGGCGACGGCGGCGGGCGTGCCCTCGAAGCCGCGCTCGCTGCTGCCCAGGACCACCAGCTCACGGATCGACAGGTTCTCGGCCTCCGCAAGAGCCCGCCACCGCGCGGCGATCTCCCGGGTCCGCGCGCCAGTGGTGGCCGAGCCGCGTTCCCCGCCCAGCTCCTCGACCACCGGGTCGTGCGCCGGGAGCGGGCCGTCGGGGTCGTAGCCCGACAGGTCCTCGCCCCAGATGTTGCCGACTATCGAGAGCGCGGTGGCCGGGGAGACCTGGTTCCAGCGCACCCAGCGCGCCTTTTCCTCGGCCTCGGCGGGCGTGTCGCCGACGATGATGCCGGTACCGGGAAAGATCTTGATGTCGTCCTCGGGGCGCCCGGCCGCGACGGCCCGGCGCCGCACGTCGGCCGCGAACTCCAGCGCGTCGGCCAGCACCGCGCCGTGGCGGGAGAAGATGACGTCCGCGTTGGCGGCGGCGAAGTCCCGGCCCTGTGGCGAGTCGCCCGCCTGGAAGATGACCGGGTGGCCCTGCGGGCTGCGCGGCGTGGTCGGGTCGAGCTCGACGTCGAACAGGGCGCTGTGCTCGGAGACGTGGGCCACCACGTCTCCGGGAGAGCCGCCGTCCGCCGGGTCCGGGAACGCGTCCCAGATCTGGCGCGCGATGTCCAGCTGCCCCTGCGCCCGTTCGTACCGCAGCGCGTGGTCGAGGTAGCCGCCGCGGCGGAAGTTGGCCCCGGTCCACGCGTTGTCGGTGGTCACGACGTTCCACGCGGCGCGCCCGCCCGAGAGCACGTCCAGGCTCTGCAGGCGGCGGGCCAGGTCCGCCGGGTCGTTGTACGTGGTGTTCTGGGTGGCCACGAGGCCGATGTGCGTGGTGATCGCGGCGAGGGCCGCGAGCTGGGTGATCGCGTCCGGGCGGCCGACGACGTCGAGGTCGTGCAGCGCGCCCCGCGTCTCGCGCAGGCGCAGGCCCTCGCCAAGGAAGAACGCGTCGAACAGGCCGCGTTCGGCGGTGCGGATCACGCGCTCGAAGGTGGCGAAGTCGGTCTGCGAACCGGACTCGGGGTCGGACCAGATGGTGGTGTGGTTGACCCCCTGGAAGAAGACGCCGAAGTGCACCTGGGCGGCGGGGCGGGTGACCGGATGGTCGGAGTGATCAGGACGGTCAGGGCGGGTGTCGGGGACGGTCATGGCAAGGTCTCCTATGCGCTGACGCGGACGTCGTAGCGGTTGGCGGGGCGCGGGAGCCCGAGGGCGTCGCGCAGGGTGGCGCCCGGCCGGGGCGCCGCGGTCAGCCGCGCCGCACGCAGGGCGGGCAGGACGTCGCGCGCGAGCACCGGCAGGTCGACGTCGAGCACGGCGGGCAGCAGACGCACGCCGTCGACCGGGCGCCGCCCGTCCGAGCCTGGGGTCGCGAGCTTGATGAGCAGGGCGACGAGGCTCGCCGCGCTGCCGACGTGGCGCAGTGCGCCGGTGCCCCACGGCGTCCGGCTCCCGGGTGGCGAGCCGGCGTCCAGCTCCGCGAGGCGGTCGACGCCGGAACGCCCACCGGCGTCGAGCACCACCTCGATGTCGACGCCCGCACGCGGGGAACGCTCGCGGGCGGCCGCGGCACCGGCCCGGACCGCTGCGACGTCGGACCCGCCGACGAGCGCGACGTCGACCAGCTGCTCGGCAGCCGGGGCGATGTCGCCGTCGGCCGCGAGGACCACGAGCTGCCCCTGCGGCGGACGGGGCGTGATGAGCGGCCCCTTGACCGAGAAGCTCTTGCCCTCGAAGTCCACGTAGTGCACCCGGCCGCGGTCGAGGTACCGGCCGGTGGTCACGTCGCGCACCACTGCGTCGTCCTCCCACGAGTCCCACAGGTACCTGACCACCTGGACGACGTCGCGCGCCTCGCGCTCCGGGTCCGAGACGGCGGGGCGCCCGTAGGCGTCGGCCGTCTCGGGATCGCGGGTCACCGACGGGACCCAGCCGGCGCGGCCCGCCGTCGCGATGTCGAGCGAGGCGAGCTGCGCCGCGACGTGGAACGGCTCGGGGTAGGTGGTCGGCACCTGCGGCACCAGGCCGATCGCCGTCGTCGTGCGGGAGACGAACGCGGCGCGGGTGACGGCGTCCAGACGGGCCGACGCCGGTGAGCCGGGCACCGCGGGTAGGAGCGCGTCGGCGAAGGAGACGAACGTGAGGCCCGCGTTCTCGGCCTGCCGGACCGAACGGGCGAGCCGGTCGCCCGAGACGAGGTCGGCGCCGGCGAGCCCCGCGACGGCGGCGGACGCCGGGTGGGTGCCGGTGCCGTCGGCGTCGAGGCCCACGAAGAAGGGCGAGAGGGGCTGTGCTGAGGGCATGGGGTCCTCCGAGGTCGCAGGGGTGGGGCCGCAGGGGTGGGACCGGAATCGGACAGAGTTCAGACAGCCGTGTCGTCGCCGATCCGGTGGTAGGCGCGGTTCTTGTAGACCAGCGGGGAGGCGACCGGCTCCCCGCCGGTGCGCGTGAGGCTGGACTCCAGGGCGCGCAGCGACACCAGGTAGCTGTCTCCCACGGGCGTGCGCTGCACCACGCGCGCCCGGAACCACGACACTGCGCCGTCGATCACGGGCTCACCGGTGGGCAGCGCCGTCCAGCCGCCGTCGGCGAACCGGTCGATGCCGCTCGTGGCGAACCGGCCCGAGATGTAGTCCTGGTCGGCGGCCAGGAAGCTCACCGTGAGGGTGCGCGCCGCCGAGACCGCCGGCCAGGACGAGGACGCCGAGGCGAGCGAGAAGGCGAGCAGCGGGGGCGCCGCGGACACCGAGATGACGGACGTGGCGGTGAACCCGACCAGGCGGCCCTCGTGCCGGAGCGCGACGACGGCGACCCCGGCAGGGTGGTTGCGGAACACGGTCTTGAACTCGTCGGGGCTCAGCTGGGGCTCGTCCTGCTGGGCCAAGAGCTCCTCCAGGGCGGACAGGTCGGTGTCCTCTGCGGGCTGTGCGGTCATGGTGGTGCTCCTCGCATCGTGTTGAGCGGCGCGGTCTCGCGTCGGGCGGGGTGGCCGTGGGGAGGTATAGGTCGCCGGAGGGCCGATGACCAGGACCAGACCCGGATTTCTCACTATCCGGACCTGACGGGCGCCTGTCGGCCCTGAGGTTCAGTCGAAGGCGGACGCCAGCCGTTCGACGGCGGTGCGCAGCTCGGCATCGGTGCGGTCGCCGTAGGCGAGCCGTAGCCGGCGTCCGGAGTCGGTGCCAGGTCCCGACGCGAAGAACTCGCCCTGCTGGTAGTCCACGCCCGCGGCGGAGGCCCGGGCGTGCAGCCCGGCGGCGTCTACCGCGGGGTCGGCCAGCAGCGGCCAGAGGAAGAACCCGCCCTCGGGCGCGGTGATCGTCAGCCGCCCGGGAAGCCGGGTCTCCAGCTCCCTGACGAGCAGCTCCGCGCGGTGCCGGTACAGGTCGCGGGCGCGGGCGAGCGTGGCGTCGAACCAGCCGGGCCGGCTGACGAGCAGGTGCTGGACGAGGGTCTGGACGAACGTCGAGGAGTGCGAGTCCTGGCGGTTGCGCAGGCGCAGCACCGCGTCGACCAGGTGCTCGGGGAGCACGAGCCAGCCCAGCCGCAGGCCCGGGCCGAGCGTCTTGGTGAACGTGTTGACGTGCACCACGTGCTCCGAGTCGAAGAAGACGCGCCGCCCCTGGTCCTCGCCGGCGAACCGCAGCTCGCGGTACGGGTCGTCGGCGATCACGACGAAGCCGTACCGCGCGGCCAGCTCGACCAGGGCCGCGCGCTTGGCCGCAGACAGGGTGCCCTGCGAGGGGTTGTGGAAGTCGGGCACGGTGTACACGGCGGCGACGCGCTCGCCGTCGGCAAGGCGCCGGGCCAGGTGCTCGACGTCGAGCCCGTCCGCCTCGACGGGCACGGGCAGGGTCTCGGCGCCGATCAGCTCCAGCGTGCGGAGGAACAGCGGGTACACCGGGTTGTCGGCGGCGACGACGGCGCCCGGCTCGACGAGCGCCTGGACGGTGAGCGACAGGCCGTGCATGCCGCCGTTGGTGATCAGGATCCGGCGTGCGTCGACGCCCTCGCGTTCGGCGATCCAGCCGCGGAGCTGCTTGGGATCTGGGCGGGGCGGACGGGTCCAGGCGACCCTTGTCGACCGGTCGGAGCTTCTACTCGCAGTCTAGGACGGTAGCCCCAACAGCGGAACGGGTGAGTCCGTCGCCTATGCGCGGGCCCGGGATCGTGAGGTCGCAGTCATCCGGTATGTCGGTGCGGGCCTAGCTGAGAGCTTGCCTGTGCGGTCGGGACATCCGCGCGGTCACCCTGTGGGGCGATGTTTGACGGGCGATATGGCATCCGCGCGCGTCAACGTGAAGCCCCGGCGCCGCCGCCCCAGCAGAGACGACTGCTTGGACAACTGGACACCGCTCCTCTGAGTACCGCCGTCGGGAGCTAGAGGCGTGCGAGGTCGTTCCGACGTCGAGGACTTCACGCTGTCGGTCGGATGCGTTGGTGTCCTGCCCGAAGACCTTGTTCGTGCGGACGCTGTCATTGACTGCGGCTTGGCCGCGGTGCCCAGCGTTGTTCCGCTGCCTGTCCCGACTCGGTTGCGGATGACCGGCCAGCGTGTAGGCCAATACTGGACCACCCGGGTGATCTCTCGGAAGTACCCGAGTCCGATGGGCATCGGACACTAGTGTTGCAGCGTGACGTTCCGACGGGACCTGGCAAGTGACGAAGGACAAGGTCGGCGCACGGTGTTCGTCAGTTTTGCCGGTGCCGACCTCACGCTTGCCGAGGCTGTGGTTGCGGAGCTCGACGAAGCCGGTGTCACCTCCTTCTTTGCACCGCGAGATATCTCGTCCGGCGCAAACTTCGCCGTCGAGATCGTTCGGGCCATCGCCTCGTGCGATGCCGTTGTCATACTCCTGTCGCCCTCCGCCCTCGCCTCTCCGCATGTGCGGCGCGAAGTCTCTTTATCGATCGACGAGCGTCGGCGGCTCCTTCCGTTCGCAGTGTCTGTGCTCGACTTTGATGCGTTGGCGTCCACGGAATGGAGCTATTGGCTCAGTGCGGTGCAGGTGCGGAGCTTGTTGACGAGCGCCGACATCGTTGCGGAGGTGATCGCCTCGCTCGGCGAGCGACACAGCGATGCGGCAGCTGCTCCCGCGCCGGTGTCCCTGGAGGCGCCACGCCGACGGAGGCCTGCGCGGGTACGGCTCACACCGAGCAACCTCCTGACGGCCCAACTCGACAAACTGCCCCTCGTCGGACGGGACGAGGACATGGCACGGCTCGAGCAGTGGGCGACACGCGATGACGACTTCGACGCCCGGTTGCTCGTCGGGGGAGGCGGTCAGGGAAAAAGCAGGCTGGCCCACGAGCTCGCCGTGTCGCTGCAGTCCACTGGATGGGACGTCCAGTTGCTAGAGGAGTCGGGGCGCGGAGGTTTCGTAATACAAGGGCTCGGCGCGCGGCCGACCCTGCTCGTCGTCGACTACGCCGAGACGCGTGATGGGCAGGTGAAGGAACTGCTCCACGGGGTCTTCGACGATGGCCTGCTCGGACCGGTGCGCCTGTTGATGCTGGCCCGTTCGACGTCGGAGTGGTGGCCTAGCCTGCTTGCGTCTAGTGACGCGGCCTCGTCCTTGCTGGACGGTGCGACTGTGCAGCGACTCTCGCCCATTGCGATCGGACGTGACGCGACGGATGAGCTCTATCGGGCGGCGTGTGTGACGTTCAGTGCAGAGCTCGGCCTGCTGCGCGAGCTGCCGACGGTCGCACCGTACCGAGAGTTTCAGTCACCGCTCGACCTCCTCCAAGATGCGCTCGCGAGAACACTTGTAGGGGACGACATCGGGGCGGGGAGCGTCACGAGCCGCATCCTGTCCCACGAGCGTCGATACCTGCAGACGGCCGTTCGCGCGGAGGGGGTCGGCGATGAGGTGGGTCTCACCGACCTCGACCGGTTCTCTGTGTTGGTGAGTCTCTTCGGCGCTCCGGACGAAGATGCCACGGTGTGGCTCTTCGGCCAGTGCCGTCGGGATTTCGGCCCTGTGACGCTGCGTAGGTTGGCTCGTGTCTACCGCCGGCTCTACCCCGGCGAAGGTCGCTCCGTCTCGGGGCTGCGTCCCGACTCTCTTGCCGCGGAGCTTGTCGCCCAGTTGCTCGCCGACGATGGAGTCCTCCCAATCGGCGCCCCGACTTGGGAACAGCTCGACGTCCCTCAGGTTCGGCGTGGCCTGTGGCTGCTCGCCTCCGTTCAGTCAAGGGAGGCGACGGCGATCTTGGAACAGGTCGTCCGCAGCGGTTCGTCGCGCGTCCTGCGCGCGGCCGTGGACGTCGCCACGCAGCTTGAGGAGCCTGCGGCGATCACCGGCCCACTGTCGACCGCAGCCCACGGTCTCTCACTCGGAGGTGCGCTTGAACTGTTCCAGTTACTGCCCGAGGAGACGGTGAACCTCGCCGAGATCGCGGCCGAACTCGCGGCCAGGATCCTCGGCGCGCAGGGTGAAGGAGGCTCTCCGGACCTGCTGATCGAGGCGTCCAACCGCTTCAGTGATGCTGGTTGGGTCGACCGGGCCAGCGAAGCGATCCTGCTCGCCGTCGAGAAGCTCCGAGATGGCGCGAACGAGGCGCAGGCGCCGTCGGAGCGCTTCGGCCGTGCGCTTTCGAGCCTGTCCAACCGGCTATGGGAATCTGGAAGGATCGACGAGGCCGTGGATCCGGCGCGTGCAGCTGTCGACATGCTCGTCGACGCCGGGGCAGATACGGCGACGATCGCGTGGTCGCGCGGAAATCTCGCGTTTCGCCTCCTCGAGGTCGGCGACGTCGAGGCCGCGCGCGCCCAGGCCCGCGACGCGCTGAGCACCTGGCGCGGTGGCCTTGGTGGCCACCCTGAGCGGACCCGCGGTCTGGCGACCGCGCTCAATAACCTCTGCTGCATCGAGCTGGCGTCCGGAGCTCACCACGAGGCAGCCGAGCACGGCCGGTTGGCGCTCTCGCTGCGCAAGCAACAGGCCCTCCGGGACCGGGACAGGTATCTGCCGTACATCGCTCGCACCCTGGCCAACGCGGCCCCAGCCGTGCTCGCCGCCGGGAATCGCGCTGACGCGATGCAGATGGCCGCCGAGGCGACTGCCCTGCACCGCCTCACCGGACGCAGGGCGCCTATCTTCCGATACGAGCAGGCCGAAGGCCTTGTCATTCTTGGGGTGATGCAGGCGGCGACCGGCCAACCTGACAAAGCCGTCGATTCGTTCGACCACGCGGCAATCATCCTCGGCTCGATCCCGGCCGACCTGGGGCAGCTCTCCGACCGGCTGGCACACGCGATCGTGCAGAACCGTGAGCGGGCGTCCCACGCGGTTTCGCCAACATGGAATGAAGTCAGTGTCGTCGGTGTGTCGGCCTCCCCCCGGGGGTATCTGTTGCCCGTGCTCCTCGAATATCGGGACCTGGCATGACGGCCACGAGACTCGACGTGCTTGTCTCGACCGAGACACTGGCGAGGATCGGCCCTGACCCTCACCCTCGAGTTCGGTTGTGGACCGAGCCGGGCAGCGGATGCAGTGCTGTCTGGAGACGGCAGAGCGACCGCACCGCCTGGCTCCTCGGGGTCGTCGACTCCCTGCCCGGCGTCGAATGGGTACATACTGACACCGCCGGGGTGGACCGGCTTCCACTCGCGGAGTGGACGCGGCGCGGCATCACACTGACCAACGCACGCGGGGCTTACTCCGAGGCTATGGGCGAGTGGGTGCTGGGCGCCGTGCTGGCAGTCTCCAAAGGAATGCCTGCCCTGGTGAGGCAATCGGATGCCGCGCAGTGGGGCCCTACTGTCCAGTCACGACGGGTGGCGGGCAGCACCGTCGCAATTCTGGGGCTGGGCTCCATCGGTACACAGGTCGCGCGCCTCTGCTCTGCGCTGTCGATGCGCACCGTCGGTGTCGTCCGCTCGTCGTCGCCGGAGCGTTCCGGCGCGGACCTTGTGCTCGGCGCCGAGGACGACTGGCGAAGCGTTCTTCCAGATGCCGACTTCCTTGTGGTGACGCTCCCACTGACGGACGACACCCGCGGCCTCGTGGACGGCGCGGTCCTCGCGCGGTTGCAGCGCGGCGCCTGGCTCGTCAACGTTGGCCGTGGACGGGTTGTTGACCAGGGCGCACTGCTAAATGCCTTGGACTCGGGTGAGCTGGGTGGTGCGGTCTTGGACGCGGTCGACCCCGAACCGTTACCGGCGTCGAGCGACCTGTGGTGCAGGCCGAACGTCATCGTGACCCCGCATGTCTCGGCGGCGAGCATCGACGCGCAGCAGCGCGCCTTCGGCGTCTTCATCGACGAGGCGCGGCGGCGCGTCGTCGGGGTGTCCCCACGCAACGCGTTCAACATCATGAAGGGCTACTAGTGATGAATCGTAAGCCGGCTCCCTGGCCGTCGTACAGTGCTCTGGCGGTTGCGCGCGTCTCCGACCTGATCCAGCGTGGGGCCACCTTCGACTACGCGGGCAGTGGTCCCGTAGCAGAGCTTGAGAGCGAGTTCAGCAGGTACCAGGGCGGCCGTCACGTCGTGAGCTTCAACTCTGGAACCAGCGCGCTTTTCGCAGCGTTTGCAGCTCTGGGGCTCGAGCCTGGTGCCGAAGTGCTCGTGCCGAGCTGGACGTTCTTCGCGACGGCCTCCCCACTTCTGTGGCTCGGCGCCACTCCGGTGCTCGTTGACTCGGGATCGGGTCCGGGAGTTTCGGCTACCGAGTTCGAGAAGGCAATCACGGCCAGGACGCGAGCGATCGTGACGACCCACCTGTTCGGGGACACGGTCGAGCTCGACGCCCTGGTTGCGCTAGCACGCGACCGCGGTCTGCCCCTGGTCACGGACTGCTCGCACGCGCACGCGACTACGTTCGCGGGAGCTCCCATAGGCACATTCGGAGATATCGCCGTCTTCAGCGTCGGGGCGCGGAAGATGATCTCCGGCGGGCACGGCGGTCTTCTCGTCACCGCGGACTCGACGTTCGGCGACCTTGCGACGCTGGTCGGCCACTTCAAGCCGCGTACCCGTAACCGCATCCGTTCGCAGGATCTGCGCCGTCTCGGCGAGTTTGCCTTGGGCGGGAACCTGCGGATGTCGCCCCTCAGCGCGACGCTGGCGCTGGACCACCTGGAGCGTATCGATCAGATCTCCGGGAGCCATCTCGCGAACATCGAGGTCCTCGACAGCGCGTTCCTGCAATGGTTCGACCGTCCGCCGACGAGCGAGCGCTGCGATAACCGGACTCGCTACGACATCGTCTACCAACTGCGACCGGGGGTTCCGACCTCCGCGCGCGACGCATTGGTGGCTGCGCTGTCGGTGGCAGAGGTGCCGGCTCGCCCACCAGCGACCCGGCCCGTGCACCGAGTCCTGGCCACGACCCGGGGCGGAGCGCCCGCGACGCACGCCCTTGTCCGCCGCCTCCAGGAGCTCGCATCCGATGCGGGCAGCGACCTCAGGTTGCCATCGAGCGCATCCCAGCACGATCGCATGATTAGCCTGGAGTCGGAGTACTTCTACGGTGCTGACACGACGTACTCGAGCGAAGTGGCGCGCCGCGCCGAGCGTGCTCTGGCCAACGCCGGAACGGCGCGCCGATGAGTCATGGGGTTAGTGCCATCTCTCAGCCCAGCCTGATCACGTGGTTCTCCCTGTTCGCATCTACGCCAGAGGAGGTGGTCTTCGTCGGGCGGGAGACCGCCTCCTCCGCGGCCGAGCGGATCTTGCGGGCCGCTGACGGCCGACGCGTGCGGATCTACTCCGACCACGAGACGCTCGTCCGCGACCTCGAGGTCGCCGCGATCCTCCAAACCCACGGCCTCGCGCCGGAGGTCCAGTCCCCTGCGGCCGTCCGGGCCGGCACCGACAAGCGCTGGTTCAAGGAATTGCTGGAGCGCGCCGGGATCGTCACACCCGCCTGGGGAACCGGGCTTGCCGAGCCGATGGCGACGCACGCGGCGCTGCGGAAACACCGAAACTCGACGCAGAGCCAGGGAATCCGGTGGGACGACGGCACCGGCCACGCCGATGACGAGACGTACTGGGAACAGTTCATCGATGGGGTGGAATATTCCGTAGTCGCCTACAGGACACGCGACGAGACGACAGTCCTACCAGTCGTTTGGAAGGGGCGCACGCGTCAGGACCTTCTGCCACCGTGGCGTCGGCTTCGGCTCACTCCGCCACCGGGGCGGCACGATCCGCTCGGGCTTCGTCTCGCGTCGCTATCCCGTCAAGTTGGCGACCTGGTAGACGCCTGGGGGTTCTTCGAGTTGGAGGTCGTGGTGACGGCGGACGGGACGCTGCACGTCCTCGAGCTGAATCCTCGCGTGTCCGGAACTTTGCGAATCGCCGCGATGGCTGCCGCAGTGCTGGTCTTCGCGCCTCATACCTACGCCCAAGCAAGCGGCGTCGTCCCCGTACGCCACTACGCCGCCGAAGTGCCTTACGCCGGAGCACCAGTGCTGGAGGGTTGCGTCGTCGCTACGTCGAGGATCACTGTGAGCGGGCAGTCGCCGGATGAGGTCCGCCGACGCCTCGCCGGGTACATCGGGCAGCCCGCCACTGACGCGCTTGAGTGGGCGGAGCAGTGTCGATGAAGACCGACTATTCCCGACCGGCCTTCGCCCAGCGGTACGCGCGCAGCCGTCAGATCGACGAGGTCACTCGGGCGACGTGGGTTCGGGAACTGGCCGCACACCAGCCACGACCGGGTGGAGTTTGCCTCGACTTGGGATCGGGCGTCGGAAGGTTCTGGCCCGTCCTACGCGAGGCATGGTCGCCCGGCAGGATCCTCGCGGTCGACGCGTCGGTAGAGATGCTGAGTATGGCGGAGGGCGCTGACGTCGTCCGCGTGTGCGGTGACCTTGACCAGCTTCCGCTTGCAGGCGGTTCGGTCGACAGCTGCTGGTGCTCGATGGTGCTGCACTACAGTTCGGACCTTGATGCGACGTGTCGACGGCTGTTCGACGTCGTCGCGCCCGGCGGGGTGTTGGGCGTGCGGACGGCGACGCAGTCAACGATCTCTTCGTTCACGTTCCTCACCTTCTTCCCGACGGCGCTCGCCGCCGAGCGGCGTGTGATGCCGTACGAGCAACGCATCCTGGAGGCCCTGCACGCAGCGGGCTTCTCCGGGCTCGACGCGAAGATGGTGGTATCGGGCGGTGTTCGCTCATACCGAGCCCTTGTTCGGCAGGTCTGGGGACGGGGCTTTCCTTCTCTCCAGTTCGTACCCGTAGGAGAGTTTCTGCGGGGAATGACCCGTCTGGTTCTGACATGCGCGATTCGCGCAGCCAGGCGCACTCCGCTCGACCCTGAACTGTCCTTCCTCGTTACGGGCAGACGTCTGTGACGGGCGGGCGAGTCTTCCTGGCCCGTCCCATTAGCGCGGCGGCAGATCCGGCATCTATCGCCGAAGTATGTCGGCTTCTCACCGCCGAATTCGTCGCGGAAGGATGGGAGGTTGTTCCCGTCCCTGGAGACCCGCCGCAGAACAGCGGACGCACGCTTGTCGCCAGCAATATCGAGGGAATTCTGAAGAGTGACCTGCTGGTTGTGGTAGTCGGGTCGGGAGCGACGTCAAGCATCTGGATCGAGGTGGGTATCGCTTTGGCCGGATCGATCCCCATCGCGGTTTTGGTGTGTTCAAGCGAGCCAGCCCCTTTCCTCGTCAGGGAAGCAGCGGGAGACTCTCCAGTGTCCGGTCTCGCTCCGTTACTCCTCCTGCAGGATGTGCCGACCGCTGGGGCTGACTGGAGCGGCCAGCTGGCCCTGCGCGTAGGGAAGATCCGGACGTGGCTCGCCAGCGTGCGACAGGCGCACTGACCAGCTCGTCTACCAGAACCCTTCACGTCGCTCGACCCGACCTGGCGCGTCGGACGGCTGGTGCGCGAGCCGCTCGACCGGTTCCGGATCGGCCGGCCGGGGGAGCGCCCAGCCCTGGTGCGGGAGGCGCTCGCGGCGGTCGGCCTGGCCGAGGACCTCCTGTCGCGGCGCCCCGCTGCGCTGTCCGGCGGCCAGCGGCAGCGCGTGGCGATCGCCCGCGCGCTGGTGCAGCGCCCCGACGTGCTGGTGCTCGACGAGCCGACGTCCGCCCTCGACGTGAGCGTGCAGGCCGACATCGTGGAGGTGCTGGTGCGCCTGCAGGCCGAGCTGGGCCTCACCTACGTCTTCGTCTCGCACGACCTGGCGCTCGTCCGCCAGCTCGCGGACACGGTGTCGGTGCTGCACCGCGGCCAGGTGGTGGAGGCAGGCCCGGTCGACCAGCTCTTCGACCGCCCGGAGCACGACTACACCCGCCGCCTCCTGTCGTCGATCCCGGCCCGTCCAGACACGGGTGGTCGGCAGAATGTCAGGTAGTCGGCATTCCGGGCTACCGACTACCTGACGTCCTGCCGACCACGTCAGCGGGTGACCACGTCGGCCGCGTGCGCGAACCAGCTCGCCGGGCCGCCGCCCGCGTACCCGACGGAGTTGAAGTACTCCCAGCCGAAGACGCCGCCGAAGTTCGGGTGCCGCGCGGCAAGCGTGCCGACCGTGGCGTCGAAGGTGCGCCAGTCGACGTACCCGCTGCAGTTGGCGGGGTTGGTGACGGTGCCGGCCACCACGCGGTCGGGGGTGAACCCGTTGGCGAGGATCTGGTCGTACACCCTGGTGGTCCGCAGGTCGCCCCAGCCGCAGTAGAACTGGGTGTTGTACCAGTCGATCCGGTCACCGGCGCGGCGTTCGAGCTCGGCGTAGGAGAAGCCGCCGGAGAAGCTCGATCGGCCCGCCATGTCGGTGGCGACGGGCGTGAGCGTGATGACGAAGTCGGGGCCGAAGTCGGCGCGCAGCGTGTCGACCAGGTGGATCGTGTCCGCGAGCGAGAACGTCTCCTCGATGTCGAGGTCCACGCCGTCCAGCCCGTACGTGCGCAGGAAGTCCCGCAGCACCGGGTAGAAGCGGTCGAAGTCCTCGCGCAGGTACCGGTAGGTGCCCGGCGCGGCGCCACCGAGGAAGGCGCTGACCGTGACGCCCTGGTCCTGCATTGTGGCCAGGTCGTCCCACATCACGCCGAGCTCCGGGTGGTTCGCCGGGATGTCGTTGACGGTGAGGGAGGCGTCCGCGTTCAGGTGGATGGCACCGACGTTGACGTCGGTGACCGAGCCGAGGAGCGGTTTCGGGTCGACGTAGCGGCGGACGCCGTCGGAACCGGTCTCGTAGATGGTCTGGTAGAACGCCAGGACGCGATGGGACGCGGCTGCCGCCTCCGCCTTCGGGTCGTGCTGCGGCGCTGAGGTGGCCGGCCCGGCCGCCGCCGTCAGCGCCAGCAGGCCTGCCGCGAGTGCGGCGCCGATCCGGATGAGTGAGCGAGACATCGTTGACTCCCTGGTTCTTGAGCGGTACCGCGGGCGTCGGACCACGGCCGAAGTGCTCCGGACTGCCGTCGGGACCGTAGCGGGACCTGCGACGTTGGGCAAGGAGGTTCTCCTCATCCTGCGGACTTCCCTGATACAGGGCAGACGGGGATCGAGCCGTCGTGATGTCGTTTTCAGGCAGCAGAGGCGTTGCGTATATGCAACGTACTCTTTGGCGCGAAATGATCGACGATGTGTGCCATCCTCGCCGAGTGGCTGATGACCTCCCGGCGTCGTTCTCCCTTCACGCCTGGGTGGACGAGTCGATTCAAGCGGCACGTGGCGAACAGCCCGGCGTCTATTACCTGGCTGCGGCCGTCGCGAATCCCGACGAGTGCGGGTCAACCCGGGAAGCGCTGCGTGGTCTTGTTCGCCGTCGGCATGGTCGCCTGCACTGGCGCGATGAGCTGCCGGATCAGCAGGAGAAGATCGCCGTCGCTATCGGGGCTCAGGACCTCGCGCATGTCATTGTCGTCGGGACGCCCGTCGACCCTCGCAGGCAGGAGCGTGCTCGTCGGCTCTGCATGCAGAGACTGCTCTTCGAGCTGGATCAGTTGGGGGTCGTGCAGGTCTGGTTGGAGAGCCGACACGACTCGCTGAACCGGCGCGGTGTCGTCATGGTCGACGCCCTTCGTTCGAACGGGGCCATCTCGAAGGCGATCCGTGTCGACTTCGGCAAGCCGAAGGATGACCCCATGCTCTGGGTCCCGGACGCCGTGGCTGGGATCGTCTCGCTCGTACGTCGGGGTCGACGGATGGAACTGCGCGACGCCCTCGGAAAGGGCGTGGACGAGATCGCCATCGATCTCTGACGGCAGCGCAAAGGCCGGGCTCCCGTCCTACGGCGGGGGGTCCCGGCCTCACTTCCGGTCCTCCCAGCGGGAGGCGGCTCTCAGCAGTCTATGTGTCGACTGGGTTCGGCGCCAGCGATCGACGTTCGTCGGAGCGGCGAAGCTTAAGAGGCCCGGACGCCTGGCCTCCGCAAGGGGCAGGCATCCGGGCCTCGGCAATGCGGTCGGGTGGCCTCAAGGCCGCCCGACAGCATTGGGTGGATCAGACGGCGACGGCCGCGCGCAGCTTGGCGCCCAGCTCCGCGTCCACGTTCGTCCAGTACTGGAAGAAGCGCTCACGGATCTCGTCGATCGTGATGGCCTGGCCCTGACCGGTCAGGGTCTCCAGCAGGCCGGCCTTGGTGTCCTCGTCGTAGACCTCACGGTAGAGCGTGCCCGGCTGGCCGAAGTCGCTGTCCTCGCTGTGCAGCGTGGCAGCGGCGCGCACCAGCTCGCCGTCCGACTCCCAGGTGCCGTCCTGGCCGCGGGCCGGGTCGGCGACGGGGCCACCGAACGAGTTCGGCGCGTAGTTCGGGACGCCGACCTCGCTGAAGGTGTGGCGCTGCGAGCCGTCCTGCGAGTAGTTGTGCACCGGCGCGGCGTGCGGCTGGTTCACCGGGATCGACTGGTAGTTGGTGCCCACGCGGTAGCGCTGTGCGTCCGGGTAGGAGAACACGCGGGCCATCAGCATCTTGTCGGGCGAGATGTCGGTGCCCGGGACCTGGTTGGCCGGGGAGAGCGCGAGCTGCTCGATCTCCGCGAAGTGGTTCTTCGGGTTGCGGTTCAGCGTGAAGTGGCCGAAGTGGATGAGCGGGTAGTCCGCGTGCGGCCAGACCTTGGTCAGGTCGAACGGGTTGAAGCGGTACGTCTTCGCGTCCTCGTACGGCATGACCTGGACCTTGATGTCCCACACCGGGTTGTCGCCGCGCTCGATCGCTTCGTACAGGTCGCGGCGGTAGTAGTCGGCGTCCGTACCGGCGATGGCGGCGGCCTGGTCGTTGTCGAGGAACTTCATGCCCTGGCGGGAGATGAAGTGGTACTTGACCCAGAACTTCTCGCCGGCGGCGTTGGTCCACATGTAGGTGTGCGAGCCGTAGCCGTTCAGCTCACGCCACGACGCCGGGAGGCCACGGTTGCCCATGAGGTAGGTGACCTGGTGGGCAGACTCCGGGGACAGGGTCCAGAAGTCCCACTGCATGTCGGGGTCGCGCAGGCCCGACCAGGGGAGGCGCTTCTGCGAGTGGATGAAGTCCGGGAACTTGATCGCGTCGCGGATGAAGAAGACCGGCGTGTTGTTGCCGACGATGTCGAGGTTGCCCTCGCTCGTGTAGAAGCGCAGCGCGAAGCCGCGCACGTCGCGCCAGGTGTCGGGGGAGCCCATCTCACCGGCGACGGACGAGAAGCGCAGCGCCACCTCGCCCTTGACCCCCGGCTGGAAGCCAGCGGCACGCGTGTACTGCGACACGTCACCGGTGATCTCCCACTCACCGAAGGCGCCACCACCCTTGGCGTGCACGATCCGCTCCGGGATCCGCTCACGGTTGAACTGTGCGAGCTTCTCGACCAGGTAGCGGTCGTGGAGGACCGTCGCGCCGTCGGCGCCGACGGTCAGCGAGTGTGCGTCGCTGACGACCGGCGTGCCGGTCTGCGTGGTGGTGTAAGGAGTTGTCATCTTCAGACGTGCCTTCCTTTGGTGCTGCTCGGGGGTTCTTGCGGGGTTCGGCGTGGTCGGCGAACTCTTGGTGCCCAGCACTGCGGGCGGGCTCAGGCGCTGCAGTCCGGACACAGGCCCCAGTACGTGACCTCGGCGGTCTCGACCACGAACCCGTGGTCGGCGCTGGGGGTCAGGCAGGGGGCGTGGCCGACGGAGCAGTCCACGTCGCCGATGGCGCCGCAGGCGCGGCAGACGATGTGGTGGTGGTTGTCGCCGGTGCGGCGCTCGTAGCGTGCCGGGTGGCCGGCGGGCTCGATGCGGCGCAGGAGTGCGGCGTCGGTCAGCGCGTGCAGGACGTCGTAGACCGCCTGCACCGAGACCGTGCCGAGCTCCGCGCGGACCGAGCCCAGCACGTCGTCGGCAGTGGCGTGCTGGCTGTCGCCCACCGCGTGCAGGGCCGCCACGCGGGGGGCGGTCACACGCAGGCCGGCGCCGCGGAGGAGGTCCTCCGGCGTCACGGCTGCGGGGGCGGTCGACGTCATACCTCCGACCTTAGCCCCTAAACTGGAATGATTCCAGTTGGTCTTCGGTGAGCTTGGCGGCTGCTCTGCGGCTGCCCGACGGCGGTGCCGGGTCCGGGCGGCCGACCTCACACCGGCCGGTATGGCGACCCACGCCGGCATGCTGCTATCGTGGGGGCACGACCGACCCGGTGAGAGCCGGGTGCACAAAGTGGATCACCATCCCACCCGAGTCACGACCGAGCGCCGCAAGGTGCCGACAGAGGCCGGGTCCTAGGTCGGGTGCAGCGGTATCGGCTCAGTTGTTGGCCGGTCCGGGCACCCTTTCCTTGTGATGGCTTCCACCTGTGTTCAGGGCGGGAGCCATTTCTCGTTCCTGGTGGTCAATCAACGACTTCTGAGGAGCATCACCATCACCGAGCCTCGCATCAACGACCGGATCCGTGTTCCCGAGGTCCGGCTCATCGGTCCTGGCGGGGAGCAGGTCGGCGTGGTTGCCACGGCGGTCGCCCTGAAGCTGGCCCAGGACGCTGACCTCGACCTCGTCGAGGTTGCGCCGGACGCTCGCCCGCCTGTCACCAAGCTCATGGACTTCGGCAAGTTCAAGTACGAGTCCGACATGAAGGCGCGAGAAGCGCGGCGCAACCAGGCGAACACGGTTCTCAAGGAGATCCGGTTCCGTCTGAAGATCGACCCGCACGACTACGAGACGAAGAAGGGCCACGTCGTCCGCTTCCTCTCGGCCGGCGACAAGGTCAAGGTCATGATCATGTTCCGCGGCCGCGAGCAGTCGCGCCCGGAGATGGGTCGTCGCCTGCTGGAGCGTCTGGCGGAGGACGTCGCCGAGCTCGGCTTCGTCGAGTCGATGCCGAAGCAGGACGGCCGCAACATGACCATGGTCCTCGGGCCGGTCAAGAAGAAGGCGGACGCCAAGGTCGAGCAGCGCAAGCGCTCGGACGAGGTCAACGCGGGCCGGATGACCAAGTCCGAGGCGAAGGCGCGGGCCCGTGCGGCCGACGAGCCCGAGACCGACGACCAGGACGAGGACCAGTTCGAGGACCAGGTCGACGAGACCTTCGAGACCACGGTCGAGGAGCCTGCCGCTGCGCCGGCTCCGGAGCCCGTCGTCGAGGAGCCCGTCGCGGAGCCCGAGCCCGTAGCCGTTGTCGAGCCCGAGCCTGTCGTCGAGCCGGAGCCGGTCGTCGAGGCCGAGCCCGAGCCTGTCGTCGAGCCCGAGCCGGTCGCGAAGGCCGAGCCCGAGCCCGAGCCTGTCGTCGAGAAGCCCGCCCCGGCGGAGCCGAAGCCGGCCACCAAGCCTGCGGCCAAGGCTGCCTCGAAGCCGGCAGCGAAGCCGGCCACCAAGGCAGCTCCGAAGCCCGTCCCGGCCCCCAAGCCGGCGCCGAAGCCCGTGGCCCCCAAGCCGCGTGCACCGAAGGCCGGCTGAGGCGCGGTCCCCAAGACCACTACGACACCAGGTCGGCCCACCGGCCCAGGTACAACGTCGCCGCTCCAGCAGCGGTCGACCGACATGAGGAGAAACGGCAGTCATGCCGAAGAACAAGACGCACTCCGGTTCGAAGAAGCGGTTCAAGGTCACGGGTAGCGGCAAGATCATGCGCGAGCAGACCAACGCTCGCCACTACCTCGAGCACAAGTCCAGCCGTCGCACGCGTCGTCTGGCCATGGACCAGGTCGTCGCACCGTCTGACGTCAAGAAGGTCAAGCGCCTGCTCGGTAAGTGATTTTTGTGGCGCACGCCTGACGGGCGTCGCCAAGAACCCTTTCAGCCCCGAAGTACAAGGAGTCTCACGTGGCACGCGTGAAGCGGGCAGTAAATGCCCAGAAGAAGCGCCGTACAACCCTCGAGCGCGCCGCCGGTTACCGCGGCCAGCGCTCGCGCCTCTACCGTAAGGCGAAGGAGCAGGTCACCCACTCTCTGGTCTACGCATACCGTGACCGGAAGAAGAAGAAGGGTGACTTCCGCAAGCTGTGGATCCAGCGCATCAACGCTGCGTCCCGCGCGCAGGGTCTGACCTACAACCGCCTCATCCAGGGCCTCAAGGCCGCTGGCGTCGAGGTCGACCGCCGCATGCTCGCTGAGCTCGCGGTCAACGACATCGCGGCGTTCAACGCTCTCGTCCAGGTCGCCAAGGACGCGCTGCCGGCGGATGTCAACGCCCCGGCCGCTGCCTGAGGTTGAGCATTTCACCGGACGCCCGGTCAGCTGCCTCTCCGGAGGCCCCGTCAGCGCTTGATGTGACGCTCGCGAATCCGCGAGCCGACCGCGTCAAGCAGGTACGGGCACTGGCCGGGCGTTCGGCGCGTTCCAAGCACGGGCTGTACCTGGTCGAAGGCCCGCAGGGTGTGCGAGAGGCGGTCCGCCATGCGGCGCCGTCCGTCCGGGACGTCTACCTGACGCCGTCGGCCGCGACGCGGTACGCCGAGATCGTCGACGACGCCCGCTCGGCCGGGCTGTTCGTACATCTCGGCACCCCCGAGGTGCTCGAGGCGATGAGTGCCGACGCCCAGGGTGTGCTCGCCGTCGTGCGGTCCGCCGTGCTGTCGTTGCCCGACGCGCTGGCCGCGCGGGATCCGGAGCGCGCCGGGCGGCCCCTGCTCGCCGCGGTGCTCGCCACCGTCCGCGACCCCGGGAACGCGGGCACCGTCATCCGGGCCGCCGACGCCGCCGGGGCCGACCTCGTGGTCCTCGCGGGGGAGAGCGTCGACGTGCACAACCCCAAGGTGGTCCGTTCGACCGCCGGGTCGCTGTTCCACCTGCCCGTCGTCACCGGGCTGTCGCTCGCGGCCGCTGTGGCCGAGCTGCGCGCCGCCGGGTGTCACGTCCTCGCGGCTGACGGGACCGGTCCGCTCGACCTGGACGATCTCCTCGACGACGCAGGGTCCGGGGAGGCCCCGGATCTTGCCGGGCCGACCGCCTGGGTGTTCGGCAACGAGGCCTGGGGGCTGCCCGAGGAGGATCGCGCGCTGGCCGACGCCGTCGTGCGGGTGCCCATCCGCGGCAAGGCCGAGTCGCTCAACCTGGCCACGGCGGCGACCGTCTGCCTCTACGCGAGCAGCCGCGCCCAGCGCTGAACGCGCTGGACGCGGCTGAGGTTCGGCACACCTGCCGTCACTCCTCGCCCTGGTCGTCCCGTCGGCCGCGCCGGCCACGCCGGCCGTGCGGGCCGGGGTGACCGCCAGGTCCGCCGGGGAATCCACCGGGGCCGCCGGGAAAACCGCCAGGTCCGCCGGGGAACCCACCGGGTCCACCCGGGAACCCACCTGGGCCGCCGGGGAATCCGCCGCGGCCGAACCCACGCATGCGGGGGTCGAACCCGCCGCGGGAGCGCCAGAACTCCTCGAACGCCTCGCGGCGTTCGCCGAACTCGCCGGCCCACTCACGCTCGGCGCGTTCGAGGATCCTGGCCAGGTAGCCGGACAGCTGCGCCACCTCGTCGTCGTCCAGGACGTCCAGCAGCTCCGGCGTCCCGTGCGGCGGGCGCTCGGTGGCCTGTTCGGCGGCAGTGCCCGCCTCGGTGAGCCGGACGACGACGACTCGCTTGTCGTCGGCCGAGGGCTCGCGCTCGATCAGCCCCTGCTTCTCCAGCTTGGACAGCAGCTCGGCGGTCGCCTGGCGGGACATGCCCAGCAGGAACGTGAGGTCCTTCTGGGTGGTCTCGGGCTTGAGCTGCAGCAGGGCGAGCACGCGGCCCTGTCCCTGGCTGGGGTCCAGCCACGGTGCTCCGCGGCCGGTCCGCTTCGCGCGCTTGGCCTGGTGCAGCTGCAGCATGCCGACCGTCGACAGCCGGTTCATGGCCTCCTGGCGTGGGTCGTCGGTCTCGGTCTCGTTGGTCTCGTTCGTGGGTGCCTCGCTCTCGTCGATGCTGTCGTCCGGTTCGATCTCGTTGGGGTATCTCATTGCTTCTCCTGATTGTCAGGCACCTGTCTGTCAGGTGCATGACAACAACGATGCGCCTCGAACCGAAGTCTGTCAAGTGCCTGACTGTCGTGTGCCTGACATCTCGCTCCGACGCGGGCTGGGACCAGGTCAGCCGCGTCGCGCGCGCTCGGCGAGCCAGCCCGCCATCGCCCGCACTCCCGTGCCGATGGCGCGCTCGTCCGGCTCGAAGTCCACGTGGTGCGGGAAGGCCGTGGTGACGAGCGCGCCAGGCGACCGCACGCCCAGGAAGGTGTACGTGACGGGGATCCGCTGACCGAACAGCGCGAAGTCCTCTCCGTTGAACGGCGGTGCGGCGTGCATCCGGGACACGCTCCCGTCGCCGAGCGAACGGTGCAGATGGCGTTCCAGCCGGGTGCCGTCCCGTTCCGGGCTGAGCAGGGCGGGGAACGGGGGATCGGGAAACTCCGCGTGGGCGCCGTACCGGGCTGCGATCGCCTGGATGCTGTCGCGGACCTCGAGGTGGCGCGCCTCGGGCCAGCACCGGTAGGACGTCGCCACGGTGACGGAGCCGTTGTCGCCCGGCTGTGGTGTGGCGTGCTGGATGTTGACGAACCGGGCCAGGGGCCCGTCGGGCGTCCCGAGGTCGGCCAGGAGCTGTTCCATGTCGTCCAGCGTCTGCGGACGCCGGACGGTGGCCAGGCCCACGATGTCCGCGGCGAGAGCCTCGGCCCGTGCGGCGGCATCGGGGCCGGTAAGGGTGACCGCGCCCCGGTCCAGGCCGGGCATACCGAACCCGGGTGTCACCGCGAGCGTCCCCACCGGCATCGGGCCGCAGTGCAGCGCGTGGATCTCCCGGGCTCCGGTGCGGCGCAGCACGCCGTCGTCCAGCATCGCCCGGGCGCCGGTGAGGTTCTCCTCGGCGGGCTGGAATACGAACGCGACGCTCCCGCTGAGCCGTGACCGCAGTCCGGCCAGCACCTCGGCGACGCCGACCCCGACGGTGGTGTGCAGGTCGTGCCCGCACAGGTGGCCCGTGTCGGTGACCCCGCCGGTGGTCTGACCCGTCTGCACCGCGTCCATGTCGGCGCGGTAGGCGACGGTGCGGCCCTTGCGTGCCCCGTGCAGCATGCCGACCACTCCGTGGCCACCGATGCCCGTCGTGACCGCGAGCCCCGCGGCGCGCAGGCGGTCGGCCACGAGGGCGGCGGTGCGCCGCTCCTCGCCGGCGACCTCGGGGTGCTCGTGGATGTCGCGTCGCAGCGCTACAAGATCCGCCTCGATCGACCCGGTGGCGACGTCGATCGAGCGCTGGTTCACGGCGTGGTGCGTGTGTCCGGCCGGTACGGGCGCTGCCCACGCGGCGTTCGGTGTCGTCACCCCGGCGAGCGTAGCGACACCGGCCGTGGCGGTTGCCCGCAAAAAGGTCCGGCGGTTGACGGGGTGCGGTTCCGTGGGGCTCATGGCTGCTCCTGGTGGGTGAGGGGGCTGGGGTATTCCTGCAGGTACCAGCGTCGTCCTGCGCGGTAGGGCGGCCCATCCTGCTGCCCCACGGGGTCATGCGGGGGTTGTCCCGACCACAGGTCCGTGTGCCCGCCGGCGTCGGCCTGAAAAGGCTGGGGCAGGCGCACCGGACCGCATACGATCGCGGGGTGCGGCTATTCACGGCGGTCATCCCGCCCGCGAGCGTCAAGGACCATCTAGGGCTCGCCATCGACGGCGTACCCGCTTCCCCACGCTGGGTGCCGCGGGAGAGCCTGCACATCACCCTCGCGTTCTACGCGGACCTCCCCGAGGGAACGGTGCCCGAGCTGCGCGACGAGCTGGCCGACGTCGCGCACAAGCACGCGCCGATCGACCTGCGGCTGCGCGGCGCCGGATCGTTCGGCGCCCGGGTCCTGTGGATCGGCGTCGACGGGGGGACCGGCGCGCTGAAGGACCTGGCGGCGGACTGCCTGGCCGCCTCTCCTCGCGAGGTGCCGGACGACGTCAAGCCGCATCGCGCGCACGTCACGGTCGCCCGGGCGCGTGCCGGTCAGGTGAAGCCGCCGCGTGGGCGGGACCGCTGGGGCAAGCGGGCGGGTGGCGAACCGCGGTCGGCGCTGGAGCCCGCTGCCCAGGCCTTGTCCGTCTACGCGGGCCCGGACTGGACGGCGGACTCGTTCGCGCTCGTCGAGTCGCACCCGGGGGAGGGGCCGCAGGGCGGCCCGCGCTACGAGATCGTGGAGACCTGGAGCCTCGAGGGCTGACCGGCGGACGGTAGCCCTCGGCGGGAGGTCTATCTCCACGACCAGGACCAGGGCCGCCCTGGCCGTGGAGACAGGATTGTCCGAAACCCTTCGAACATGTGTTGCACCCTACGGCGATCCACTGACACTCATAAAAAGTGTGCCAAGCGAGCACCGTGAACCCCCGGGAAACGACGTTGCCGCTCCGACAGCACCGTGAAATGATGGCGGCATGCAGCCACTGACCCGCCGATTTACGCAGCCCGCCATGGGCTGCGCGGCGACTGCTGCGCGCGGGCACTGAGCTGCCCTGTGGACAACGCGTCCTGAGCCCTGGCGGGCACCTAGACTTCATTTGCCGGCAGAGGGCCCCTGGCAGGGGACCGAACCGGCTCCCGAATCCGCCAGGAAGGCAAGCATGTCCACGCCCGATGAGAAGGCACCCATCGATCCGCTCGACGAGGCGGCGCTCGACGCCGCGGTCAAGGCCGCACTCGACGACATCGCCAAGGCCGGCGATCTCGACGCGCTGAAGGCCGTCCGCACCCAGCACACCGGGGACCGCAGCTCCCTGGCCCTCGCCAACCGGGGCATCGGCGCGCTGCCCGGCCCGGACAAGGCCAAGGCCGGCAAGCTCGTTGGCCCGCGACGCGGGCAGATCAACCAGGCGATAGCGGCCCGTCAGACCGAGCTGGAGGATGAGCGCGACGCACGCGTGCTGGCGGAGGAGTCGGTGGACGTCACCCTCCCGGTCCGGCGCACGACGGCGGGCGCCCGCCACCCCATCGAGCTGGTCCAGGAGCGCATCGCCGACTTCTTCGTCGGTCTCGGCTGGGAGATCGCCGACGGCCCCGAGGTCGAGGCCGAGTGGTTCAACTTCGACGCGCTGAACTTCGGCCCGGACCATCCCGCCCGCCAGATGCAGGACACGTTCTACGTGGCCGGCGACGGTCAGGACGTTGAGTCGAACCTGGTGCTGCGTACGCACACGTCCCCGGTCCAGGCGCGGTCTCTGCTCGAGCGTGGCGTGCCGCTGTACATCGCGTGCCCCGGCCGCACCTTCCGTACGGACGCGCTGGACCAGACCCACACACCGGTGTTCCACCAGGTCGAGGGGCTGGCTGTCGACAAGGGCCTGACCATGGCGAACCTCGTCGGCACGCTGGACGCGTTCGCGAGGGCGATGTTCGGGCCGGAGGCCAGGACGCGACTGCGCCCGGCGTTCTTCCCCTTCACGGAGCCGTCCGCCGAGATGGACCTGTGGTTCCCGCAGAAGAAGGGCGGAGCCGGCTGGATCGAGTGGGGCGGCTGCGGCATGGTCAACCCCAACGTGCTGCGCGCCGCGGGCGTCGACCCGGAGGAGTACACGGGCTTCGCGTTCGGCATGGGCATCGAGCGCACGCTCATGCTGCGCCACTCGATCGCGGACATGCACGACATAGTGGAGGGCGACGTGCGCTTCTCCACCCAGTTCGGGACGGAGATCTGAAGTGCCCCTCATCGTGAAGGACTGGCTCGCTGACCACGTAGAGGTGCCTGCGGACCTCACCGCCGAGCAGCTCGCGGCCGACCTCGTCAAGATCGGCCTGGAAGAAGAGGCGATCCACGGGGCGGCCGTGACCGGCCCCCTCGTGGTCGGCTGGGTGCTCGAGATGACGCCCGAGCCGCAGAAGAACGGCAAGACGATCAACTGGTGCCGTGTCGACGTCGGACCCGAGCACAACGACGCCGACGGCGCGCGCGGCATCGTCTGCGGCGCGCACAACTTCGCGCCCGGCGACCTCGTGGCCGTGGCCCTGCCCGGCACCGTGCTGCCCGGACCGTTCGCCATCGCCGCCCGGAAGACCTACGGGCACGTGTCCGACGGCATGATCTGCTCGGTCAACGAGCTCGGTATCGGGGACGACCACGACGGCATCCTGGTGCTGACCCGGAACGGGTTCGCCGAGGCGGACCTCACGCCTGGCCAGGACGCCGTGGCGCTCCTCGGCCTGGGCGAGGAGATCCTCGAGATCAACGTGACCCCCGACCGCGGGTACGCGTTCAGCTACCGCGGTGTGGCACGCGAGTACGCCCACTCGACGGGGGCCAAGTTCACCGACCACGGTCTGGCCACGGGTGCCGAGCCCGCCGCGACCCCTGACGGGTTCGAGATCCAGGTGCGCGATGACGCGCCGATCAACGGCGTGGTCGGCTGCGACCGGTTCGTGACGCGCATAGTGCGCGGCATCGACCCGGCCGCGCCGACGCCCGCGTGGATGAAGCACCGCCTCGAGGGCTCCGGCATGCGGTCCATCTCCCTGGCGGTCGACATCACGAACTACGTGATGCTCGACCTCGGGCAGCCGCTGCACGCCTACGACCTCGCCAAGGTCTCGGCCCCCATAGTGGTCCGCCGGGCCACCACCGGCGAGCGCCTCACCACGCTGGACGACGCCGACCGCGCGCTCGACAGCGAGGACCTCCTGATCACGGACTCGCCCACGGGAGCAGGCAGCCGCGTGCTCGGGCTCGCCGGCGTCATGGGCGGAGCGTCGTCCGAGGTCAGCGACACCACGACGGACGTGCTCGTCGAGTCGGCCCACTTCGACCAGATCACCGTCGCGCGCACCGCACGCAGGCACAAGCTCTCGAGCGAGGCCGCCAAGCGGTTCGAGCGTGGCGTCGACCCGCTGCTGCCCGCGGTCGCGGCGCAGCGCGTCGTGGACCTTCTGGTCGAGCTGGGTGGCGGCACCGCCGACGCCGCGGTGAGCGACCTCGACAACACCGCGGAGACCGTACGGGTGCCGATCGCGCTCAAGGTCACCGAGCCCACCAGGCTCTCGGGTGTCGAGTACACCCCCGAGCAGGTGCGCAGCACCCTGGAGGAGATCGGCGCGACGGTCGAGGCGTCCTCGGTGGTCGAGCCCGTGCAGGTCCTCCTCGTCACCCCGCCGTCCTGGCGCCCTGACCTGACCGGTCCGGCCGACCTGGTCGAGGAGGTCGTGCGCATCCAGGGCTACGACCAGGTGCCTTCTGTGCTCCCGTCCGCGCCCGGTGGCCGGGGCCTCACCACCGAGCAGCGCACGCGTCGCTCGGTGGCACGGGCACTGGCCGAGGCCGGCTTCGTCGAGACGCTCAGCTACCCGTTCGTCGGCGTCCCCGAGTACGACGCGCTCGGCCTTCCCGCCGACGACCCGCGCCGCGTCTCCCTCCGGCTCGTCAACCCGATGGCCGACGACAAGCCGCTGCTGCGGTCGAACCTGCTGGTCACGCTGCTCGACACCGTTCGGCGCAACGTCTCGCGCGGGCTGACCGACCTCGCGGTCTACGAGATCGGCCTCGTCACCCGCCCGACGCCGGGCGCCCCCGCGGCGCCCACGCTGCCCGGCGGGGTGCGGCCCACCGAGGAGCAGCTCGCGGCGCTCGCCGCGGCGGTCCCCGACCAGCCGCGTCGTGTCGCCGGCGTGCTGACCGGTAAGCGCGAGCTGGCCGGCTGGTGGGGCGCGGGGCGCACGGCAGGCTGGGAGGACGCCCTCGCGGCGGCTCGCCTGGTGGCCGAGCGTGCCGGGGCCGAGGTGGTAGTCGTTCCGGACTCCGGGCAGATGCCGTGGCACCCTGGACGCTGCGGACGCCTCGAGCTCACCGACGGAACGGTCGTCGGCCACGCCGGCGAGCTGCACCCCAAGGTCGTCGAGGCGCTGGGGCTGCCTGCCCGGGCCGCGGCGTTCGAGGTGGACCTGAGCGTCCTGGTGGGCGCTGCCTCGGGCGAGCCCGTGGCGGCCGCCCCCGTGTCGGCGTTCCCCGCCGCCAAGGAGGACTTCGCCTTCGTGGTCGACGACGGCGTGCCGGCCGAGGCAGTTCGGTCGGCCATCGTGGCCGGTGCGGGTGAGCTCCTGGAGGACGTGGCCCTGTTCGACGTCTTCACCGGGGAGCAGGTGGGCGAGGGCAAGAAGTCGCTCGCCTACTCGCTCCGTCTGCGGGCCGCTGACCGGACGCTGTCCGCGAAGGAGGTCCGCGCGGTGCGCGACGCTGTCGTGGAGTCGGCGGCGGACAAGGTAGGGGCGGCTCTGCGTGGCTGACCCGCAGCAAGTGGTCGGCACCGGTGCGACCCCGCCGTCGCGCACCGCACTCGTCACGGGTGCGTCGCGCGGGATCGGCCGGGAGATCGCGCTGGGCCTCGCGCGAGCAGGGCTGGACGTCGCCCTGCTCGCGCGGGACGCGGCGCGCCTGGCGGCAGTGGCCGCGGAGATCCGGGCGGAGGGCGTGACGGCGGTAGAACTGACCGCCGACGTGTCGGACCCGGCGGCGGTGCGCGCCGCCGTCGGGCAGGCCGAGGACTCACTCGGGTCGATCGACCTGCTGGTCAACAACGCGGGCGCCATCGAGTCCGAGCACCCGCTGTGGGAGGCCGACCCCGAGGAGTGGTGGTCGGTCTTCGAGACCAACGTGCGCGCGCCGTTCCTGTTCATGCGCTACGCCCTGCCGGGCATGATCGCGCGCGGTGGCGGACGGGTCATCGACCTGGCCTCGGGCGCGAGCTCGCACGAGATGGGCGGCGGCTACTCGGCGTACAACGCGAGCAAGACGGCGCTGACGCGGATGGGCGCCAACCTCCACGGCGACGGCTTCCCGCGCGGCATCCGCGTCTTCGAGCTCGCGCCGGGCGTGGTGCGCACTGACATGTCCACGGGGATGACCCTGCACGAGGGACGCACCCAATGGACCCCGGTCGAGCGGGTGACCGATGTCGTGAACGCGATAGCAGCCGGCGAGCTCGATGCCTGTTCGGGCTGGTTCCTGCGCGTCTCGCACGACACCCCCGAGTCGCTCAAGGCGCTGGCCGCCGACGTCGCGCGGCAGGGCGGCGAGGCGACCGCCCGCCGGCTGCGGGTCCTGCCCGCGGGCAGCGACGACCCGCTGGCGGACGCCCTCACGAAGCGCTGACGGGCCGACACGGGACGTTCATCCGGCGGTACTGGTGTGAGGGGACTACGGCACCGCGTGCCCTGCACGTCTGACATGCGGGAGCCCGCCGCGCCGGTATGTCTCCTGGTCGAGACGGGGCGGTGAACCTATTCTGTGGCGATGACGCGCCGCATCGAGGACTACGGGATGGTCGGAGATCTCCAGACGGCGGCGCTGGTCGGCCGGGACGGTGCGGTCGACTGGATGTGCCTGCCTCGTTTCGACTCCCCGGCCTGCTTCGCCGCCCTGCTGGGGGACGAGCGCAACGGGTCGTGGAAGCTCGGCCCCGAGGGGGGCGGCGAGTGCACCAGACGCCGCTACCGCGACGGCACGCTGATCCTGGAGACGGAGTGGGACCTGCCCGAGGGGCGGGTCCGCGTGATCGACCTGATGCCGCCGCGCAGCGAACAGGCCGACCTCGTGCGCATCGTCGAGGGGATCAGCGGACACGTCTCCATGACCACCGAGCTTCGGCTCCGGTTCGACTACGGGAACGTCGTGCCCTGGGTCACCCGGGACGGCGGCGCGCTGCTGGCCGTGGCGGGTCCGGACGCTGTCCGTCTCGACATCGACGCGGCGGTCGAGATGACTCCCGGCGGCGTGGCCGACGACTTCGTCCACCGCGCCCGGTTCACCGTGGGACCGGGCGACCGGGTGCCGTTCGTCCTGACGTACCACGCCTCCCACCTGGCCGCCAAGAGCCCTGTCGTGGCGGACGAGGCGCTCCGGGACACCGAGGAGTTCTGGCAGTCGTGGATCGCGCGGTCCACGTACACCGGCCCCTGGGCCGACGCCGTGCACCGGTCTCTCGTCACGCTGAAGGCGCTGACCTACGCACCGACCGGGGCCATCGTCGCGGCCGCCACGACGTCGCTGCCCGAGGAGATCGGCGGCACCCGCAACTGGGACTACCGCTACTGCTGGTTGCGCGACGCCGCGTTCACGCTGCAGGCGCTGATCGGCACCGGGTTCATCGACGAGGCGCGCGACTGGCGGGGGTGGCTGCTGCGCGCGGTCGCCGGCGACCCCGCGGACCTGCAGATCATGTACGGGCTCGACGGGCGCCGTCGCCTCCCGGAGTACACGATCGACTGGCTGCCCGGGTTCGAGGGCTCGAGCCCGGTGCGGATCGGCAACGGCGCCGCGGGCCAGCTCCAGATCGACGTGTGGGGCGAGACGCTCGACGCCCTGCACCTGGCACGTGAGGCGGGGCTGGAGAACGACCACGAGGCATGGCGCCTGCAGAAGTCGCTCCTCGAGCACCTCGCGCAGCACTGGGACGATCTCGACAACGGGCTCTGGGAGGTGCGCGGCCCGCGCCGTGCCTTCGTGCACTCCCGCGTCATGGCATGGGCGGGCTTCGACCGGGCGGTGCGCGCCGTCGAGGAGGGTGGGCTCGACGGGCCCGTGAAGCGGTGGCGCGCCATCCGTGACCAGATCCACGCCGACGTGTGCGCGCACGGGTTCGACGCGAGCCGGAACACGTTCACGCAGTTCTACGGGTCGGACGGGCTGGACGCCGCCCTGCTGCTGATCGGGCAGGTCGGGTTCCTGCCCTGGGACGACCCGCGGGTGGTCGGCACGGTGGACGCCGTACAGCGGGAACTGAGCCAGGACGGGCTCCTGCTCCGCTACCACACGCATGCCGACGACCGGGTGGACGGCCTCCCCGGCAGCGAGTCGACGTTCCTGGTGTGCAACTTCTGGCTGGTCGACGCGCTGCACGGCATCGGCCGGCGGGAAGAGGCCGTCGCCCTGTTCGAGCGCCTGCTCACCCTGCGCAACGACGTCGGGCTCCTGAGCGAGGAGTACGACGTGCGCACCGGGCGCCACCTCGGCAACACACCGCAGGCCTTCAGCCACCTCGGGCTGGTCAACAGCGCGCTGCGCCTCGGCCGCGGGGCGACGCCCCGCGACATCGAGTCGGGCGTGACGGCTCAGGTGGCCGTCACGCCCGCGGCGGAAAAGATCGCCTGAGCCGGCAGGCTCAGCGGCGCTCGTCGCGCCAGTCGACCCAGGCCTGCACGGTGCTCAGGTCGTAGTCCGGACCGCTCTCGCCGATGGTCAGCAGGGTCGCGCCGGCCGCCACGAGGACGTCGCCGGTCTCCTCCGGCGCGCCGCTGACGCCCACCGACCGCTCCACCAGCTTGCCGGTGTCGCGGCCGACGGCGGCGCCGTGCTCGTCGAGGATCGCGGACTTGGTCTTCAGGACGTCGACGTCGCCGAAGGTGTGCCAGATGTCGGCGTGCTCGGCGACGATGCGCAGCGTCTTCTTGACCCCGCCACCCCCGATCATGATCGGGATCTCGCGCTGGGGCGCCGGGTTCCCGGCGGCGAGGCGGGCCTTGATCCGCGGCATGGCTTCGGCAAGGCTCGCGATCCGCGAGCCGGCGGTACCGAACTCGTAGCCGAACTGGTCGTAGTCCTTCTCGAACCAGCCGGCACCGAGGCCCAGGATCAGCCGCCCGCCGGAGATGTGGTCGACGGTGCGTGCCATGTCGGCCAGCAGGTCGGGGTTGCGGTAGCCGATCCCCGTGACGAGTGCGCCGATCTCCACGCGCTCGGTCTGCTCGGCCCAGGCGCCGAGCATGGTCCAGGCCTCGAAGTGCTTTCCGTCCGGGTCGCCCGAGAGCGGATAGAAGTGATCCCAGTTGAAAATAACGTCCACACCCATGTCCTCGGCGCGGAGCACCGCGTCGCGGATGGCGGAGTAGTCGGCGTGCTGCGGCTGGAGCTGCAGCGCAATGCGGATGGCGCGATCAGTCATATCCGCAGCCTACGACGATGTAGACGGCGTCGCGGTGTGACCATGGGTGTGCCGCCGGTCGGCGACCACCGGAACGACAGGAGCACGCATGCCGAACTACAGCACGTCCGCAGAGATCGACGCCTCGCCGGAGGCCGTATGGGCAGTCCTGTCCGACGTCGAGCACATGCCCGACTGGACGTCGTCCATGACCTCGGTGTCGATCATCGACGGCCCGAACCCGCCTGACGTCGGCACGCAGGTGCGGATCGAGCAGCCGAAGATGCCGCTGGCGGTCTGGCTGATCGACGAGTGGGACGCGCCGCGGCACTTCGCGTGGATCAGCGAGGCACCGGGCGTCACCACGCAGGCGGAGCACCTGGTCGAGCCCCTGCCCGACGGCCGGTCCCGGGTGACCCTGGCGATCACGCAGACCGGCGGCCTGGCCTGGCTGCTCGGCAGGCTCACCATGGGCCGCACCCGCCAGTACGTCGACACCGAGCTCGCCGGCCTGCGGGCCAGGCTGGGCTCGTAACGCCAGGACTCCCTGCTCCGTCCGCCGCCTCGAGGGCCCGGCTCAGGGCGGGCTCAGCGCTGGCTCATGCCCGGGTCGCCACCGCGAACACCCTGCGGAACGCGAGCGCCGTGCCGTAGGCGCGCTCCGGATAGGCCTCGCGCAGTGCCGCTCCGAACTCCTCCTCGAACCGGGTGCGCAGTGCCGGGTCCTTGGCCTCCAGCGCCTGGAGCGTTGGCTGGGCGCCGGTCGCCGAGATCCAGCGGAGCACGGGGTCCGGTCCGTGCAGCACGTGCGTGTAGGTGGTCTCCCACGCGTCGACGGTCCACCCGGGCCTGGCCAGGCGGTCCAGGTACTCGGCGGGTTCGGCGGTGGCCCGCCGTTCGACCGGTCCGACGACGTCGGCGTACGGCTCCCGGCCGGCGACCTCCCGCAGGAGGAGGTGGCTGGGCGCGTCGTGGTTTCCCGGGACCTGGAACGCGAACGTCTGCGCGGCCCGGTCGGCGAGCGCCGTCAGCAGGTCGCGGTGCCCCGGTACCCACTGGAGCGCGGCGTTGCTGATGACGAGGTCGGCGGTGTGGTCGTCGGTGCTGAGGTCGGCCAGCACGTACTCGGTGTCGGGATCGGCGGCGCGCGCCCGCTCGACCATGGCGGGGGAGGCGTCGACGCCGGTCACCTGGGCCTCGGGCCAGCGGGCGCGGAGCACCGCCGTGAGGTGGCCGGGCCCGCACCCGAGGTCGACGACGGTGGAGGGCGTCCCGGGCACCCGGGCGACCAGCTCGGTGAACGGCCGGGACCGCTCGTCCGTGTACTGCAGGTAGGCGCCGGGGTTCCAGTCGGCCATGATTACTCCTCGTCGTCGAGTATCTTGACGTCAAGATACATCATGTCCGCACGAGGATCCGGACCTACGCGATCTCGATGTAGTCCAGCTCCGCGAATGCGGTCCCCTTACCCAGCCGGATGGTGTTCCAGCCCGCCTGGAGGGTGACGTCCTTCGTGGCCTGTCGCCAGCTGTCCCAGCCGGTCACGGGATAGCTGATGGACCCGGCGGCTGCCCCGTTCACCGTCACCGTGTGCGTCGCCGTCCCGGCCGAGCCGTTGGCGTAGCCGACGTGCAGCGAGTAGCTGCCGGTGGTGGGTACGTAGATGGATCCGACGTCGACGGAGCTGTCGGCGTGGTCGATGTACGCGACGACCTTGCCGTCGGACGCGCCCGCGGCGTTCGTGCGGACCGAGCAGCTGCGCAGCGTGCCGCGCTCGGCCTCGTACCGGACCCGGCTGCCCCGCACCACGGGGTTCCCGTTGGCCCAGCCGAGGTCGGCGACGTACATACCGCGGCCGCCTCCGTCGCGGTGACCGTGGAAGATGAGCTTGTCGCCCCCGCCGTCACGCAGTACATCGGCGCCGCCTGGGCCGCCGACCGCGCCGTCGAGCGAGGCGGTGGTCATCAGGAACCGGGCCGCCTTGGTGTACGGCCCGGTGATCGAGCTCGAGACCGCGTAGTTCGTGCCGTACTGGTTGGTCGTGTACGGGCCCGCCGAGTAGAACAGCACGTACTGGCCGCCCACCTTGGTGATCACGGGAGCCTCGATGATGCCCGCCTCGTCGGCCCGGTCGTTGCGCAGCACCTGGGCGGCGCCGCCCTCGAAGGTGATGCCGTCCGCAGCCGTGCGCTGGACATGGATCCAGGTGGTGGCACCGATGGCGTTGCCGTCGTTCTTCCAGACCAGGTACCGCGCGCCGTTCGTGTCGACGAAGCTGGACGCGTCGATGGCGCCGCCCGCACCCAGCGGACAGACGAGCGGCTGGGTGCCGACGGGGGCGAACGGGCCACCGGGGGAGTCGGACAGGGCGGCACCGATGCACTGCCGGCCGGACGCCGCGTGCCAGGCCGTGTAGTAGAGCAGGTAGCGGCCGTCGGCACGGCGGGAGACGTCGGGCGCCCAGGTGCGTCCCTCCTTCGCCCACGCCCCGAGGTTCGGCAGGGCGTCCGTGGACCGGTACGTCCAGGGCCCGTCCGGGTCGGGCGCGGTCGCCCAGGGCAGGTTCTTGCCCTCGTTGGTCGCGTACGCGTAGTAGGCGTCGCCGAACTTCGACACGTCGGGGTCGGGGAAGTCGCGGTCGAGCGCGAGGCTCGGGCGCACGGTCGCCTGGACGGAGACGTCGTCGCCCGGGGCGGCGACGCCGCCTGACCGGGCAGGAGTGTTGATGCCGTCCGCGGGCGCTGCCGCGGCGGAGCTGGTCGTGAGCAGCCCGAAGGCCAGGGCGGCGACGGCGGTGCCGGCGACAAGAACACGGGAGAAGCGGGGAAGTACCACGTTGAACCTCCGGGCGAGAGAAAACTCGACCGGTGAATTGTCGCGACTGGGCCATTCGCTGTAAAGGCCTCGGGTGCGATGATCTCGCTCACCGGAAGATTCGCTCCAACGTTAGACCCGGTGACGAGACACGTGAGCGCTGAGATCGGTCGCTTGCATCAGCCGTTGCGTGACTTCGGTCCGTTGCTCTGAGATCGGTCAATCAACCGACCGATCTCAGAGCAACGGACCGAAGTCACGGAGTCCGCGGAGAGAGCCAGGCTCAGGGGACGAGCAGCACCTTGCCCGTGGTGGCCCGGCCCTCCAGCGCCTCGTGGGCCGCCCCGGCGTCGGCCAGCGAGAGGGTGGAGCCGACGTGGACCTTCAGGTCGCCCGACGCGGCGGCCTCGAACACCTCGGACGTGCGCCACTCGAGCTCGTCGCGGGTGAGCGTGTGGTGCGCGATCGTCGGCCGCGTGAGGAACAGGGAGCCGGCCTTGTTGAGCCGCTGCGGGTCGAACGGGGGCACCTGGCCCGACGCGCCGCCGAACAGTACGAGCATCCCGCGCGGACGCAGGGAGGCGAGCGATGCCTCGAAGGTGGACCGGCCGACGCCGTCGTACACGACGTGCACGCCCCGGCCGTCGGTGAGCTCGCGCACGAGGGCGGGCAGCTCGGCCGTGAGGTCGTCCGGTGCGCCGTAGTCGATGGTGTGCGCGGCGCCGGCCGAGGCGGACAGCGCGGCCTTCTCCGGGGTCGAGACGGTGGTCACGACCCGTCCGCCGTGCAGGACGGCGAGCTGCGTGGCCAGCAGGCCGACGCCGCCGGCTCCCGCGTGCAGCAGGATGTCGTGCCCCTGCCGCACCTCGAACGTGGACCGCACGAGGTAGTGCGCGGTGATGCCCTGCAGCGGGAGCGCCGCTGCCGTGGTGAGGTCCAGCCCGTCGGGTACCGGTACGGCGCCCGCGGCGTCGACCGCCACCAGCTCCGCGTAGGAGCCGGGCGCGTCGTGCCAGGCCACGCGGTCGCCGACCGCGAAACCCGTGACGTCGTCGCCGAGCGCCTCCACGGTGCCGGCACCCTCGACGCCGACCACGTGCGGGTACTGCATGGGGTAGACGCCGGAGCGACGATAGGTGTCGATGAAGTTCACGCCGGCTGCGGCGACCCGGACCAGGAGCTGACCCGGACCCGGTGTCGGGTCGGGGAGCTCGGTGTACTGCAGGACCTCGGGACCGCCCGCTTCACGGGCTACGACTGCGTGCATGCGGCGAGCCTATGTCGCAGGGTGGTCGGGGGTCGCCTCCGCGGTTTCGCCGTCCTGCATAATTATGTATAGTACGGAATATGTCCAGCAGCCAGCTCATCCGAGTCGCCGTCGCCGGCGCGTCCGGTTACGCGGGAGGGGAGGCCCTGCGCCTCCTCGCGGCCCACCCCTTCGTCGAGATCGGCACGCTCACCGCCCACTCGAACGCCGGGTCGAGCCTCGGCGAGGTCCAGCCGCACCTGCGCAGCCTCGCGCACCGCATCCTGGAACCGACCACGCCGGACACGCTGGGCGGGCACGACGTGGTGCTGCTCGGCCTGCCGCACGGCGCGTCGGGGAAGGTCGCTGCAGATCTGCCGGACGACGTCCTGGTCATCGACCTCGGCGCCGACCACCGGCTCGAGTCGGCGAGCGACTGGGAGCAGTTCTACGGCTCCGCCCACGCGGGGACCTGGCCCTACGGCCTGCCCGAGCTGATCCATGCAGAGGCGCCAGGTGCCGACGTCGCCACCGCCGCCCGGCAGCGCGACAAGCTGGCCGGCGCACGCCGCATCGCGGTGCCCGGCTGCAACGTCACGGCGGTCACGCTCGGCCTGCAGCCGGGTGTCGCGGCCGGCGTCATCGAGCCGACGGACATCGTCGCCGTGCTGGCCAACGGCTACTCGGGCGCGGGCAAGGCGCTCAAGCCGCACCTCCTGGCGAGCGAGGCGCTCGGCTCCGCCCAGCCCTACGCCGTGGGCGGCACGCACCGGCACATCCCGGAGATCCAGCAGAACCTGCGGGCCGCCGGCGCGCCCGAGGTGACCATCAGCTTCACGCCCACCCTCGTGCCGATGGCGCGGGGCATCCTCGCGACCGCGACGGCCCCGCTGGCCAAGGGCGTCGACCCGGAGCAGGTCCGCGCCGCGTGGGAGGCCGCGTACGCCGACGAGCCGTTCGTGCACCTGCTCCCGGAGGGCCAGTGGCCCAGCACCGCGATGACGCTGGGCGCCAACACGGCGTGCGTGCAGGTGGCGGTCGACGCGGCCGCCCGCCGGGTCGTCACGATCACCGCCATCGACAACCTGGTCAAGGGGACCGCCGGCGCCGCCATCCAGTCCATGAACCTCGCCCTCGGCCTGCGGGAGACCGCCGGCCTCATCACCGAAGGAGTCGCGCCATGACCGACACCACAGCGGGGGTCACCGCAGCGCAGGGGTTCCGGGCCGCCGGCGTCACCGCCGGCCTCAAGGCGTCCGGCACACCGGACCTGGCGCTCGTCGTCAACGACGGCCCCGAGTTCGCCGCCGCCGCGGTGTTCACGAGCAACCGCGTGGTCGGCGCGCCGGTCATGTGGTCGCGCCAGGCGGTCAAGGACGGCGTCGCGCGTGCGGTCGTGCTCAACTCCGGCGGCGCCAACGTGTGCACGGGTCCCGGTGGTTTCCAGGACGCGCACGCCACCGCCGAGAAGGTCGCGGACGAGCTCGGCATCGGTGCTATCGACGTGCTCGTGGCCTCCACCGGCCTGATCGGCGTGCGCCTGGCCGCGGACAAGCTGCTGGCGGGCGTCCCGGTCGCGGCGAACGCCCTCGCGGCCGACGCCGCAGCGGGGCAGGCCGCCGCCACCGCCATCATGACCACCGACACCGTGTCCAAGACGGCGGTCCGCACCGTCGACCTGCCGTCCGGCACCTTCACCGTCGGCGGCATGGCCAAGGGTGCGGGCATGCTCGCCCCGGCGCTGGCGACCATGCTGTGCGTGATCACCACGGACGCCGTCGTCCCGGCGCAGGACGCCGATGCGGCGCTGCGCACCGCGACCCGGGTCACCTTCGACCGCGTCGACTCCGACGGCGCCATGTCCACCTCGGACACGGTGGTCCTGATGGCCTCGGGCGCCTCCGGCGTGACGCCGGACCTCGACGTGCTCACCGAGACGGTCACGGCCATCTGCGCCGACCTGGCCCGCCAGCTCGTGGCCGACGCCGAGGGCGCCTCCCACGACATCGCCATCACCGTCACGAACGCCACCACCGAGGACGCCGCGCTCGCCGTCGCGCGCGCCGTGAGCCGGTCCAACCTGGTCAAGGCCGCCGTCTTCGGCAACGACCCCAACTGGGGCCGCATCCTGTCGCAGGTCGGCACTGTGCCAGAGGAGGTCGCGCCGTTCGACCCCGCCGAGCTCGACGTGAGCGTCAACGGCGTCCTGGTCTGCAAGGCGGGCGGCGCGTACGAGCCGCCGGAGAAGGTCGACATGGCCGCGTCGCGCGACGTCACGTTCACCATCGACCTGCACGCCGGCGACGCCGAGATCACGCTCTGGACCAACGACCTCACGCACGACTACGTCCACGAGAACAGCGCGTACAGCTCATGAGCAGCGACATCGTCAACGGGCTGCGGCCCGACCAGAAGGCAGAGGTGCTGATCGAGGCCCTGCCCTGGCTCCAGGAGTTCTCCGGCGCCCTCGTCGTCGTCAAGTACGGCGGCAACGCGATGCTGGACGCCGAGCTCAAGGCCGCGTTCGCGCAGGACATGGTGTTCCTGCGGCAGGTAGGGCTGCGGCCCGTCGTCGTGCACGGCGGGGGACCGCAGATCAACGCGATGCTCGACCGGCTCGGCATCGCCTCGGAGTTCAAGGGCGGCCTGCGCGTCACCACGCCGGAGGCGATGGAGGTGGTGCGCATGGTCCTGACCGGCCAGGTCAGCCGCGAGCTGGTCGGCCTGATCAACGCGCACGGCCCCGTCGCCGTCGGCCTCTCGGGGGAGGACGGCGGCCTGCTCGGCGCCGAACGCCGCCACGCCGTCGTGAACGGCGAGCCCGTCGACGTCGGCCTCGTGGGCGACGTCGTCCAGGTGGACCCGCGCGCCGTCGAGGACCTGCTGCAGGCCGGTCGTATCCCCGTCGTGTCCACGATCGCGCCCGACAAGGACGACCCCACCCAGGTGCTGAACGTCAACGCGGACACAGCGGCGTCGGCGCTCGCGGTGGCGCTGGGTGCCAAGAAGCTCATCGTCCTGACGGACGTCGAGGGCCTGTACACGAGCTGGCCGGACAAGGGCTCGCTCGTGGAGCGGATCACCGCGCCGGAGCTGGCCGAGCTGCTACCCAGCCTGGAGTCCGGGATGGTGCCGAAGATGGAGGCGTGCCTGCGCGCGGTCGAGGGCGGAGTGGCCGCCGCGACGGTCATCGACGGCCGCCAGCCGCACAGCGTGCTGCTGGAGGTCTTCACCACGCGAGGCAACGGGACGATGGTCGTTCCCGCCCCGTCCGCCCAGAAGGAAGGTGCCACATCATGAGCACGCTGATCCCCACCGAGGACGGCTCGACCCTGTCCGCGAACGGCTCCGTCGCGGCCTGGACCGAGCGGTACACGGGCGCGGTGATGGACACCTTCGGCCCGCCGCAGCGCGTCCTGGTGCGCGGCGAGGGCGCCTACGTGTGGGACGCGGACGGTAAGCGGTACCTCGACCTGCTCGGCGGCATCGCCGTCAACACGCTCGGCCACGCGCACCCGACCCTCACGGCGGCGATCAGCGCCCAGCTCGGCACGCTCGGCCACGTCTCCAACTTCTTCGGGACGCCCGCCCAGATCGCGCTGGCCGAGACGCTGCTGCGGATCGCCGAGGCCCCTGAGGGCTCGCGCGTGTTCCTGACGAACTCCGGCACCGAGGCGGTCGAAGCGGCGTTCAAGATGACGCGCCGGGTCGCGTCGTCGTCCGGCGTGGGTACCCGCACGCGGGTGCTCGCGCTGGAGGGCGGCTTCCACGGCCGTTCGATGGGCGCCCTCGCGCTCACCGCGAAGGCCGCCTACCGGGAACCGTTCGAGCCGCTCCCCGGCGGCGTCGAGCACCTGCCGTTCGGTGATCTGACGGCGCTGGAAGCAGCGTTCTCGCCCCAGGCGATCGCCGAGCGCGGCGAGGTCGCGGCACTGGTGGTCGAGCCCGTACAGGGCGAGGCCGGAGTGCGCCCGCTGCCGCCGGGATACCTCGTGGCCGCCCGCCGGCTCACCACCACGCACGGCGCACTGCTCGTGCTGGACGAGGTCCAGACCGGCATGGGCCGGTGCGGTACCTGGTTCGCTTACCAGCAGCCGGAGATCGGCGGTGGCATAGTGCCCGACGTCGTCACGGTCGCCAAGGGCCTCGGCGGCGGCTTCCCCGTGGGCGCGGTGATCGCGTACGGCGCCGCCGCACGGCTGGTGGGCCGCGGCCAGCACGGCAGCACCTTCGGCGGTAACCCCGTCGCCGCGGCCGCCGCGCTCGCGACGATCGGCGTGATCGAGCGCGACGGCCTGCTCACCAACGTGCGGGAGATCGGGGCGCAGCTGCGCCAGAAGATCGAGACGAACGGCAGCCCGCTCGTCAAGGAGGTCCGCGGGCGCGGGCTCCTGCTCGCCGTGGTGCTGAACGAGCCGGTAGCGCCGCAGGTGGCCGACTCGGCGCTGGAGGCGGGGTTCATCGTGAACGCCGTGGCACCCGACGCGATCCGGCTCGCCCCGCCCCTGATCCTGACCGCGGAGCAGGCCGCAGAGGCCGCCCGCTTCTTCGCGACGCTGGTCGAGCCCGTCGAGACCCCTTCCGAGTCCAAGGAGCCCTCCGCATGACCCGCCACTTCCTGCGCGACGACGACCTCACGCCCGCCGAGCAGAAGGCGGTCCTTGAGCTCGGCCTCACCCTGCGCGCGGACCGGTTCGCCCGGCGCCCCCTCGAGGGCCCGCGTGCGGTCGCCTTCATCACGGACAAGCCGACGCTGCGCACCCAGGTGTCGTTCGCGGCGGGTATCGCGGAACTGGGCGGGTTCCCGCTCGTCGTCGATGGCAACCTGGCCAAGATCGGCGTCCGCGAGTCCATCGCCGACACCACCCGCGTGCTCGACCGGCAGGTCTCCGCGATCGCATGGCGCACGTTCGGCCAGGACCGCATCGAGGAGATGGCAGCGGTCTCGCGCGTGCCGGTCATCAACGCGCTGACCGACGACTTCCACCCGTGCCAGATCCTCGCGGACCTCCTCACGGTGGCGCAGCACCGTGGGCTCGACGCGCTGCCCGGCACCACGTTCGCCTACGTGGGCGACGCCGCGAACAACATGGGCAACTCCTACCTGCTGGGCTGCGTCACGGCGGGCATGCACGTGCGGATCGCGGGCCCGGAGGGCTATCTGCCCGACGCCGCGGTCGTCGCCCGCGCGCACGAGATCGCCGGCGAGACCGGGGGCTCGGTGACCGTGACCACGTCCGCCAAGGAGGCCGTTGCGGGGGCGGACGTCGTGGCCACCGACACCTGGGTCTCGATGGGTGACGAGGCAGAGGCCGAGGAGCGCGCCAAGCCGTTCTGGGACTACCAGCTCAACGCGGACCTGCTCGCGGGCGCCGCCGAGGGCGCGCTCGTGCTGCACTGCCTGCCCGCCTACCGCGGCAAGGAGATCACCGCCTCCGTGATCGACGGCCCGCAGTCAGTCGTCTGGGACGAGGCGGAGAACCGGCTGCACGCGCAGAAGGCGCTGCTGACCTGGCTGCTGGGGCAGGGCTGATGGTCATCAAGCAGACGGCGACCACCGCGACGACGAAGGCGGCCCGGCACGCCCGGATCACCGAGATCGTGACGCGTAACGCCATCCACTCGCAGGCGGAGCTGGCCGAGGCGCTCGCGGCGGACGGCGTCAGCGTCACGCAGGGCACGCTCTCGCGCGACCTGATCGAGCTGCAGGCCGAGAAGGTGCGCGGCTCGGACGGCACCCTCGTCTACGCGGTCCCGGGTGAGGGCGGGGACCGCAGCACGCAGTCGGACGCGAGCGAGGAGTACCTGTCGGCGCGGCTGACCCGGCTCGCCAAGGAGCTGCTGGTCTCCGCGGAGTCGTCCGGCAACCTCGTGGTCCTCCGAACCCCGCCGGGGGCAGCGAACCTGCTGGCCTCGGCGATCGACCACTCGGTGTTCCCGGGGATGCTCGGCACCATCGCCGGCGACGACACGATCCTCGTCATAGCGCGGGACGCCGACGGCGCCGCGCTCGCGGGCCGCTTCCTCGCGCTGAGCACCTGAAAACACTTCACAATCGCACCTGACACCACCACCGGAAAGAGATCGTCAATCATGACTGAACGCGTCGTGCTCGCCTACTCGGGCGGCCTGGACACCTCCGTCGCCATCGGCTGGATCGCCGAGGCCACCGGCGCCGAGGTGGTCGCCGTTGCCGTCGACGTCGGCCAGGGTGGCGAGGACATGAACGTCATCCGCAAGCGCGCCCTGGACTGCGGCGCCGTCGAGGCGTACGTCGCCGACGCGCGCGACGAGTTCGCCAACGAGTACTGCATGCCCGCGCTGCGGGCCAACGGCCTGTACCTCGACCGCTACCCGCTGGTCTCGGCGATCTCCCGGCCGGTCATCGTGAAGCACATGGTGGCGGCGGCCCGGCAGTTCGGCGCCTCGACCGTCGCGCACGGCTGCACCGGCAAGGGCAACGACCAGGTCCGCTTCGAGGTGGCCACCACCTCGCTCGCGCCCGACCTGAAGTCGATAGCGCCCGTGCGGGACCTCGCGCTGACCCGCGAGAAGGCCATCGACTACGCGGAGAAGCACGACCTGCCGATCGCGACGACGAAGAAGAACCCCTTCTCGATCGACCAGAACGTCTGGGGCCGTGCGGTGGAGACGGGCTTCCTCGAGGACATCTGGAACGAGCCCACCAAGGACGTCTACTCCTACACGGACGACCCCACGTTCCCGCCGGTGGCGGACGAGGTAATCATCACGTTCGAGCAGGGTGTGCCCGTGGCGCTCGACGGCGTCGCCGTCACCCCGCTGCAGGCCATCCAGGAGATGAACCGTCGCGCCGGCGCCCAGGGCGTCGGCCGGATCGACATCGTCGAGGACCGCCTCGTGGGCATCAAGTCCCGCGAGATCTACGAGGCCCCTGGCGCTATCGCGCTCATCGCGGCACACCAGGAGCTGGAGAACGTCACCGTCGAGCGGGAGCAGGCCCGGTTCAAGCGCCAGGTGGAGCAGCGCTGGAGCGAGCTCGTGTACGACGGCATGTGGTTCTCCCCGCTGAAGAAGTCGCTCGACGTCTTCATCGACGACACCCAGAAGTACGTCTCCGGTGAGATCCGCATGGTCATGCACGGCGGGCGGGCCACCGTCACGGGACGCCGCTCGGAGCAGTCGCTGTACGACTTCAACCTCGCCACCTACGACGAGGGCGACGCGTTCGACCAGTCACAGGCCCGCGGGTTCATCGAGATCTACGGCCTCACCGCCAAGCTCGCCGCCGCACGCGACGAGAAGTTCGGCAACGGCGTGGACCTGGGGGTCGGGGCGCTGTGACGGAGCACGACGGCACACCTCAGGACGCCGCGGGGCAGGACGTCGCGGGTCACGACGCTGCAGGTCAGGGCGTCGCACGGCCGGCGCCGTCCCGTACCGTCGGTGCGCACTCCGGCGAGAAGGTAGCCCTCTGGGGCGGCCGGTTCGCCGGCGGGCCCGCCCCCGAGCTGGCGGCGCTCTCGCAGTCGACGCACTTCGACTGGCGGCTCGCGCCCTACGACATCGCCGGCTCCAAGGCGCACTCCCGCGTCCTGGCGGGCGCGGGCCTGCTGACCGAGCCGGAGCTCGCCCGGATGATCGACGCCCTCGACATGCTGGAGCAGGACGTCGCCTCCGGCGCCTTCCTCCCGGTGCTCGACGACGAGGACGTGCACACCGCCCTCGAACGTGGCCTGCTGGAGCGTGCCGGGGAGGAGCTGGGCGGCAAGCTGCGCGCCGGCCGGTCCCGCAACGACCAGATCGCGACGCTCGTGCGGCTCTACCTGCGCGACCAGGCGCGCACCATCGCCGCGCAGCTCCTTGACCTGATCGACGAGCTGATCACCCAGGCGGAGGCCGCTGGCGACGCCCCCATGCCGGGCCGCACCCACCTGCAGCACGCCCAGCCGGTCCTGCTGGCGCACCACCTGCTGGCGCACGCCTGGCCGATGCTGCGCGACGTCGACCGTTTCCTCGACTGGGACGTGCGCGCCTCGAAGTCGCCGTACGGCTCCGGTGCGCTCGCGGGCTCGTCCCTCGGGCTGGACCCGGCCGCCGTCGCCGCCGACCTGGGGCTGGAGGGCGGGCCGGTCGAGAACTCGATCGACGGCACGGCGTCGCGTGACGTCGCGGCGGAGTTCGCGTTCGTCGCCGCGATGATCGCCGTCGACCTGTCGCGGATCGCGGAGGAGGTCATCCTCTGGAACACCAAGGAGTTCGGGTTCGTCCGGCTGGACGACGCGTACTCCACGGGCTCGTCGATCATGCCGCAGAAGAAGAACCCGGACATCGCCGAGCTCGCGCGCGGCAAGGCCGGGCGCGTGATCGGCGACCTCACCGGTCTGCTCACCACCCTCAAGGGCCTGCCGCTCGCGTACAACCGCGACCTGCAGGAGGACAAGGAGCCGGTGTTCGACCAGGTGGCGACGCTCACCACTGTGCTGCCCGCGTTCAGCGGCATGGTGCGGACCATGGTCTTCGACACCGACCGGATGGCGGAGCTCGCCCCGCAGGGCTTCTCGCTCGCGACCGACATCGCCGAGTGGCTCGTCCGGCAGGGCGTCCCGTTCCGGGTGGCGCACGAGGTGGCCGGCTCCTGCGTGCAGGAGTGCGAGGGGCGCGGCATCGAGCTGTGGGACCTGTCCGACGAGGACCTGGCCAAGATCTCGGAGCACCTCACCCCGGAGGTGCGCGGCGTCCTCTCGGTAGAGGGCTCGCTCGCCTCGCGCGACGCCGTGGGCGGCACGGCCCCGGTCCGCGTCCGCGAACAGATCGAGGCGGCGAAGGAGCGTTCGACGGAGTACCGCTTCTGGGCCCAGCCATGACCCACCGCCGCTCGGTCGAGACCCGATGACGGTCCCACCCGCGGTCCTGGGCGGTCTCCTGGACCGGATCCGGTCCGCCGACGCGCGCCTCGTGTGCGTCGACGGGCCGGCCGGTTCCGGCAAGACGACGCTCGCCGCCCAGCTGGCCGACGCGTTCGAGGCCCCCGTGGTGCACATGGACGACCTCTACGAGGGCTGGGCCGGTGGCCCGGACGCCGGCGCCGCCAACCTGCGCCGGTGGGTCCTCGACCCGCTGGCGGCGGGTGAGCCCGTCCGCTACCGCCGCTACGACTGGGTGGAGGGCGACTGGGCCGAGTGGCACGACGTCCCGCCGTCCACCTATCTCGTGGTGGAGGGCTGCGGCGCGGCGGCGCGCCAGGTGGACGCGCTGGGCGCGTTCCGCATCTGGGTGGAGGCGGACGACGTCGAGCGGCTGCGTCGTGGCCTGGAGCGCGACGGCGACGACGCACGCGAGCACTGGCTGCGCTGGATGAAGGACGAGGCCGAGCACTTCACGCGCGAGGACACCCGCGCCCGCGCGGACATCCGCCTGGACGGATTGGGCAGGCTCACGCCGTAATCAGTTCCTGCGCTTTCTACGCTCGGAACGTCAAGCACGACCGGCCTGCTTGGGTACGTTTAGCCGGTGACATTCCTGGAACCACTGGACCCGGCCGCTGACCCTCGTGAGATCGGTCCCTATCGACTGCTCGGCCGTCTGGGACGTGGCGGAATGGGCGCCGTATACCTGGGCCGTTCCCGCGGCGGTCGCGAGGTCGCGCTCAAGGTGATCCGGGGAGAACTCGCGGCCGACCCGCACTTCAGGCAGCGCTTCGAGCGCGAGGTCGCCGCCGCGCGCCGGGTGGGCGGTTTCTACGCCGCCGAGGTGGTCGACGCCGACACCGATTCCGACCGGCCCTGGATGGCCACCAACTACATCCACGGACCCTCGCTCCAGGCCGCCGTCGACGCGCACGGCCCGCTGCCCGTCGAAGCCGTCCTGGCGATCGGCGCCGGGCTGGCCGAAGGGCTCCAGGCCATCCACTCCGCCGGGCTGGTGCATCGCGACCTGAAGCCCGCCAACATCATCATCGCGGCCGACGGCCCGCGCGTCATCGACTTCGGTATCACCCGTGCTCTCGACGTGACGTCGTTCACCAGTGCTGACGCCCTGATGGGGACGCCCGCGTACATGCCGCCGGAGCAGGCGCTCGGGCATCCTGTCGAGGCAGCCGGTGACGTGTTCGCGTTCGGTGGTGTCCTGACCTTCGCCGTCTCGGGCCACAACCCGTTCGGGTCCGGCCGGCTGGAGACGATGGTCTACCGGGTGGTGCACGGCGAACCGGACATGACCGGAGTCCCTGACGAGCTCAGGTCTATGGTGCTGGCCTGCCTCGCCAAGGATTCGGCGGCCAGGCCCCAGGTGCCGCAGGTGCTGGACTGGCTCGCCGACTCGGGCGACGCGGCCACGGTGATGGTCGGAGCGGCGTCGAACCGGCCGTGGCTCACCGACGGGATCGCCACGATGATCGCGGAGCGCAACGGGACACGCACGACCGGGTCGCTGCCGCTCGCGCGGCCTGCGCAGTCCACGACCGGGCAGGTCCCTGCCGCGGCTCCGGAGCCGGTTCCGGCACGGCCGGTGGCCCCGCTGCCGAGTGAACAGGCCGTGTCGTCACCGGCGTCGGACATCCCGATCGCCGTCCCGGAGACCCACTTCCGGGGTGCGGCGGACGCGACCGAGATGAGTCGGCCCGATGCGCAGGCGCCCGCGCCGGTGACAGAGCCGGGCTGGAGCCGCCGCAGATGGATCTGGTCCGCCGTGGCGCTCGCGGGCGTCCTGGTGCTCGCCGTCGGCGGATTCTTCCTGATGCGGTTGCTGCTTCCGGGGGGTGACGGCCCTCTGGTCACGGCGAGCGGTGGTGCGAGTCCCGGCGTCACCGACACGGACGCCAACGCGGACACGGAAGCCGACCCGTCCGACACCCCCGACAGCGCTCCTGCGAACGAGGGCCAGTTCACCGCGGCCGACTGCCCGGCCCCGGTGCAGGAGCCTCGGGCGACCTATTCGCTTCCCGAGGACGAGTCGGCCTCCGAGAACCGGAAGTGGCACGCCACGCTGAAGACCTGCGTTGGCGACATCGAGGTCGAGCTCGACGGGGTCTCCGCACCGGCCGCCGTCGCGGTCTTCGTGGAGCTCGCCCGAGGTGGCTACTACGACGGCACCGGATGCCACGAGCTCAAGACCGCCGACCCTTACCGTCTGAAGTGCGGAGACCCCTCCTTCAGCGGTGAGGGAAATCCGGGCTTCGTGTTCGGGCCGCCGGAGAACGTCCCGGCCGACGCCGTGTATCCGGCAGGCAGCCTGGTCATGGGATTCAACGGTGAGGGGTACTCGGACGCTCAGTTCTCCCTCGTGTACGCCGACTCGAACCTACCCAGTCCCCAGGGGCAGACCGTGTTCGGCAAGGTCACCTCGGGTATGGAGATCCTCGAAGCGGTAGCGGAGCAGGGGAGCAAGGGCAACGGACAACCGGAGCAGCCCGTGACGATCACGAGCATCGAGCTGCAGTAGCCCGATCGACAGAGCCGGACGCCCGACCGTCCATACCTAGATCCGCTAGGCCTAGATCTGCTAGGGTTCCAACCCTAGAAGACCTAGGCATAGGAGTGCTATGCACATCGACAAGGATCTGGTGGCCGCCTCGGCCACACCGCTCGTCCTCGGCATCCTGGCCGACGGCGAGTCGTACGGCTACGCGATAGTCAAGCGCGTCAACGAGCTCTCCGGCGGGCGCATGCAGTGGACCGACGGGATGCTGTACCCCTTGCTGCACCGGCTGGAGCGGCTCGGGTACGTGGAGGCGAGCTGGGGCACCTCGGAGGCAGGACGTCGCCGCAAGCACTACGCGATCACGCCGGCCGGCCGCGAGACGCTCGCCGACCGGCAGCAGCAGTGGTCAGTGGTGGCCGACGCCCTGAAGCAGGTGTGGCAGGACGTCCAGCGACCTCCCGTCGTCGTAGAAGGGTGGGCATGATGAGCACCAACCCCGAGCTCGAAGCACAGATCGACCAGTGGCGCGGCTACGTCCAGCGCCGTCGGGCCATCTCGGCGAGCGACGTCGAGGAGATGGAGGACCACCTGCGCGAGCAGGTGACCGACCTGACCGGCACCGGGCTCGACGACGACGAGGCCTTCCTGGTCTCCGTCAAGCGCATGGGCAACCTCGACGAGGTCTCCCGCGAGTTCGCCCGTGAGCACTCCGACCGGCTGTGGAAGCAGCTCGTGCTCGTCCCCGAACCCTCCGACGGCGGTGCGCGGTCCTGGCGCGAGCTCGGTGTCGTCCTCGCGCTCGCCCTCGGTGCGGGAGCCGCGGTCAAGCTGGGCGTCGAGCTGTTCGCCGACGAGATGGTGGTCGTGCGCAACATCGGGCTGCTGGTGCTCCCGTTCCTCGCGGGCTACTTCGCCTGGAAGCGCAAGCTCACCTGGCGGGTCGGCGCGGCGCTCCTGGTCCCGTTCGCCGTGCTCGCGGTGGTGCTGAACGTCTACCCGTTCGACCCGGACGGCTCGACCCTGTTCCTCGCGGCGAGCCACTCGCTAGTCGCCCTGTGGGCGCTGGTCTCCGTCGTGTACGCCGGCGGCAGATGGCGGTCCGACGCCCGCCGCATGGACTACGTCCGCTTCACCGGCGAGCTCGCCATCTACTTCGTCCTGATCGCGCTCGGCGGGGGAGTGCTCATCGGGCTCACCCTCGGCACCCTCGGCCTGGTCGGCGTCGACTTCGAGCCAGTCCTCGAGTCCTGGATCCTGCCGTTCTGCGTGCCCGGTGCGCTCATCGTCGCGGCCTGGCTCGTCGAGGCCAAGCAGAACGTCGTCGAGAACATCGCACCCGTGCTGACCCGCGTCTTCACGCCGCTCACCATCGTGATGCTGCTCGTGTTCCTCGGCGTCTTCGCGACCACCGGCGGCCTGCTCCACGTCGACCGCGAGCTGCTCATCCTCATGGACGCCGTGCTCGTGCTGGTCCTGTGCCTGCTGCTCTACTCGATCTCCGCCCGCGACTCGCTCGCGCCGCCCGGCCTGTTCGACGTCCTCCAGCTCGTGCTGGTGGTCGCGGCGCTCGCGGTCGACGCGGTGACCCTCAGCGCGATGCTGACCCGCATCGCCGAGTTCGGGTTCAGCGCCAACAAGGTGGCGGCCCTTGGCCTCAACCTGGTGCTGCTGGTGCACCTGGCGTGGTCGGCCTGGCTGACCGTCGGGTTCCTCCGGGGCGCACGGCCGTTCGCCCCGATCGAGCGCTGGCAGACGCGGTACCTCCCGGCGTACGCCGTGTGGGCGCTGATCGTGGTCGTGATCTTCCCGCCCGTCTTCGCGTTCGCCTAGCGGGTCCGTGCATGATCGGGGCATGAAGTCTCCCGACGTCCTCCTCAGCAGCGTCCCGGGCAGGGACTGGTACCTGCGACCAGTTCTCGACGTCGCCCGGGACCTGCTGGGGGCCACACTCACGACGCGCACGCCCGACGGCGTCGTCTCCCTCCGCCTCACCGAGGTGGAGGCGTACGACGGCGCCACCGACCCCGGCTCGCACGCCTATCGCGGCCCCACCCGGCGGAACGCGACGATGTTCGGCCAGCCGGGTCGGCTGTACGTGTACCGCCATCTCGGCCTGCACCACTGCGTGAACGTGGTGTGCGGGCCGGAGGGCGAGGCGTCGGCGGTGCTGGTCCGGGCAGGAGAGGTGGTCGACGGCGTGGACCTGGCCCGCTCCCGCCGCCTCGCCTCTGGCGTCGCCCGGACCGACCGTGACCTCGCGCGCGGCCCGGCGCGGCTGGCGGTCGCCCTGGGCCTCGACCTGTCCGCCGACGGCGCCGACGTCACCGATCCCGAGGGCGACGTGGTGCTCGCTCGCCCGCTGGTCGAGCCCACCCCGTCCGCCGAGCCCGCTCCACTGGTCGAACCTGTCGAGGCGACCGCCATCCGCACCGGCCCACGCGTAGGCGTGAGCGGCGACGGCGGCCGCGCCGACCTGCATCCCTGGCGTCTCTGGCTGGACGGCGAGGAGACGGTCTCCGCCTACCGCGCTGCTCAGCCCCGCCGACGATCAAGGTAGAGCTAAGAACGTACTTGCGTATATGCAACGCCTGCTGGGCGCGCATGATGGCTGGTGCTGGGCGATGATCCTCCGGTGGATCAGGAACCTAGGGCCGACGACTTTGCCCTGCACGCGTGGGTGGACGAGTCGATGCGTGCAGCCCGAGACGGGCGAGAAGGGCTGTACTTGCTGGCCGCGGTCGTCGCCGACCCGTCGGCCTGTGACGCGATGCGGGAGACGCTCAGGGCGCTGCTTCTTCGTGGAGCACAGCGGCTTCACTGGCGTGACGAGACGGTGGACCGGCGACTGAAGATTGCATCGGCGATCGGCGCCCAGGACGTGGCCCTCGTCGTCGTCGTCGGGGCGCCGATCGATCACCGGCGTCAGGAAAGGGCGAGGGCGATCTGTATGGAGCGGCTGCTCTATGAGCTGGACCAGGTTGGCGTGCGTCAGGTGTTCCTTGAGAGCCGTCACGATGCGCTGAACACGCGCGATATCCGGCTCGTCGACGCACTGCGCATCCGAGGCTCGATCTCCAGAACGATCGTGGTGAACTTCGCCCTGCCAAAGCTCGAACCGATGTTGTGGGCCCCGGATGCTGTCGCCGGAGCGGTGAGCAGCGCCCGGTTCGGTCACGACGCCGATGTCGCGGATGAGCTGGGCGTGGTCAACGTCATCGACGTTCGGCTTGCGTAGACAGCGCGAAGGCCGGGCTCCCGTCGTCCGGCGGGGGGTCCCGGCCTCACTTCCACTCCCCTGAGCCAGGGGCGGCGCCTCAAGAGTACGTCTGAAGTACCGTCGGTGCCAGCGCTTAGGGCCGGGCTTCCGGTCACGCGTCCGGGTACGTCTCCTTCAGTACGCGGGCCAGGTGCCGCACGATCTCGCGCGGTCCCGACTTCGCGGTGCTCCGCTCGACGTCGCTGTTGTAGTTCGTGTTGGTGTTCACGTCGTACGTCAGGACGCGGCCGTCGGCCGTCCGGATGTTCTCGATCCCCGCCACCTCGATCCCGTGCCGCCGCGTGAACTCCAGGTACTTGGCGACCACCGGGTCGTCGTAACCCGCGCGCTCGGAGAACAGGCCCCAGTCCTCGTCGGGCGCCATGGAGATGGTCGCGCCCACCGGCGGGATCGGCCGGCCCGTCTCCGGGTCGATCGCGCACGCGTCGGCGGGGCAGAGCTGGAACCCGCCGCGTTCCGTGTCGCCGCGCACGGCGTAGACCATCTCGCCGCCGACGATCTCGACGCGGGTGATGCCGCCGTCGGCCGCGACCACGTACTCCTGGACCAGCGTGATGCCGTCGACGGGCTCCTCGTACTCGTCCGAGCCGACGTAGTCGGCGAGGTCGTCGAACGAATCGAACTTGCGCACGCCGAGACCCTTGCCGCCCTGGTTGTGCTTGGTGACGAACGGGGTAGGGAACCCCTGCGCGGCCTTCAGCACCTGCTCACGCCCGACGGCGGCCACGGTGCGGGGCGTGTCGATCCCGGCGGCGCGCAGCGCTGTGAGCTGGTCCACCTTGCTGACCTCGAGCTCCAGCACACGGCGACCGTTGACGGTGCGCCGCCCGGAGGCCTCCAGCCAGGACAGCACCGCGCGCGAGTAGTCCTTGGTGAGCCCGTGGTCGCGCGTGTGGCTGCTCGCCGAGATGCGGGACCAGAAGATGCCCTCGGGCGGGGCCTCGTCGAGGTCGAGCACGCCGTCGGTCAGCATCCACTCGGCGCACTCGACCCCCTCGGCGGCGAAGGCCTCAGCGAACGGGGGAAACCACTCCGGGTTCTCGTGCAGGGCATAGATCTTGGGAGTGCTCACAGGGACCTTCCGAACGCTGGGCTGCCGTCAGTGGGACGCGTCAATCCTGGCACGCGAGCCGGGGTCGCCGTCCACGGGCTCCGGCGCCACGTCGACCTGCGCCAGGGAGCGCCGGGCCGCCGGTACGGCGAGGATCCCGCCCAGCACCACGACCAGCAGGACTCCGGCCAGGATCAGGAGCGACTCCACGGAGTACCGGTCGGCCAGCGGACCGAACACGACCATGGACAGCGGCATCGCGACGGTCATCACGATCCCGACGAAGCCGAACACCCGGCCCTGCATCTCGGGCTCCACACGCTCCTGGAGGATCGTGAACGCCGGCGTGTTGAGGGTCGCGAACGTGATGCCGATCAGCAGGCCGAGCCCGAAGAACACCCACATGTTCGTGGAGAGGCCGAGGCCCGCGACGAGCACGCCGGTGGCCACCACGGAACCCACCATGAGCCGCACCCGGCGCTTGATCCGCGGACCCACGGTGGCCATGATGATGCCGCCCAGCAGCATCCCGCCGCCCCAGAACAGCTCGTTGGCGGTCAGCTTCCACACCTCGTCGCCGAACGTGCGGGTGACCATCAGCGGCGTGAGGTAGCTCGGTGCGCCGACCAGGAACATCACCAGGGCGAACAGCGAGACCAGCCACTTCACGGGGCCGTTCGAACCGATGTACCGCACACCCGCGACGAGGTCGCCGAAGTAGCTGACCGGACCGTTCTCGGCGTCGGCCCGCACCAGGCGGGGCACGGTGACCAGGGCGAGCATCCCGACGCCGATGAGCGCGGTCGCCGCGTCCACGAAGAACACCGTGACGATGTCGAAGGACGCATAGACCACGGCTGCCAGGGCGGGGGCGAGCAGCATCATCCCCGACTGGATCGACTGGAAGATGCCGTTGACGCGCATCAGCTGATCGGCCGGCGCGATCTGCGGGATCATCGCGCTCACCGCGGGCGTCTGGATACCCGCGAAAGTGGATCGGACGGCCAGTGCGACGTAGATGATCCACAGGTCGTCGACACCGCTGACCATCAGCAGGGCCAGCCCGAGCGTGACCACGGCGATGGCCGTGTCGGCGCCCATGATCAGGAGCTTGCGGGAGTGCCGGTCGGCCCACACCCCGCCGAAGATCGACATGACCGCCTGCGGCAGCATGCCGAAGACGATGCTCATCATGAGCACGGCCCCGGACTGCGTCTCGATGGTCAGGTGCCACATGACGGCGAACATGACCAACATCGACCCGAGCAGAGAGATGGTCTGTCCGGTCAGGAACAGCGCTACGTTCCGCTTCCAGCCGGGCATGTCGTTGTCGGGCAGGTCGTTGTCGGTCATTGTTCCAGCCTGCCTGACCGCACGGCTGAACGCTGAGGCATTTTCGTTTCCATGGAACGTCCGACGACGCGGCGCGCCAGAACTCATCGGAGCCGGGCCGCTCCCGCCGTCGGGCAGACTATGACGGTGGGCCCAGGACGGGCCCCGACCCACGAACAAGGAGCAACCACGGTGACCGACATCTTCGACGAGCTGCAATGGCGAGGCCTGGTGGCACAGTCCACCGACGAGGCCGCGCTGCGTTCTGCACTGTCGGAGGGCCCTGTCACCTATTACGCGGGCTTCGACCCCACCGCGCAGAGCCTGCACGTCGGGCACCTGGTGCAGATCTTGACGATGCGCCGCTTCCAGCAGGCGGGGCACCGCCCGCTCGCGCTGGTCGGTGGCGCCACGGGCCTGATCGGCGACCCGCGTCCGACCACGGAGCGCAGCCTTCAGTCGCGTGAGGTCGTGGAGGGCTGGGTCGCGCGGATCCGGGGGCAGATCGAGCCGTACCTCGAGTTCGAGGGTCCTGCGGCCGCGCGCATGGTGAACAACCTGGACTGGACGGGCCCGCTGGGCACGATCGAATTCCTGCGCGACGTGGGCAGGCACTACCGGCTGGGCACGATGCTCGCCAAGGACATCGTCGCGCGGCGGCTGAGCTCCGAGGAGGGCATCAGCTTCACCGAGTTCAGCTACCAGATCCTGCAGGGCATGGACTTCCGCCAGCTGTACCGGGAGCACGGCTGCACGCTGCAGATCGGCGGCAACGACCAGTGGGGCAACCTGCTGTCCGGCGTCGAGCTGATCCGCAAGTCCGAGGGTGTCGCCGTGCACGCCTTGACGACCCCGCTGATCACGAAGTCCGACGGGACCAAGATGGGCAAGTCCGAGGGCGGTGCCGTCTGGCTCGACCCCGACATGACGAGCCCGTACGCCTTCTACCAGTTCTGGCTCAACCAGGCCGACGCGGACGTCGTGAACTACCTCAAGGTGTTCACCTTCCGCAGCCAGGAGGAGATCGCGGAGCTCGAGCGCGAGGTGGCCGAGCGTCCCTTCGCACGCGAGGCCCAGAAGGCGCTCGCGGGTGACCTCACCACGCTGGTGCACGGCGCGGCCGCGACCGAGGCGGTCATCGCGGCGAGCCAGGCGCTGTTCGGCCGCGGTGAGCTGGGCGGTCTGGACGAGCGGACCCTGGCGGGTGCTGTGAGCGAGCTGCCGCGGGTGACGGCCAAGGCCGGTGACCTCGTCGTGGACCTGCTGGCGGGTTCGGGGATCGTCGCCTCCAAGGGCGAGGCACGCCGCGCGGTCAAGGAGGGCGGCGCCTACGTGAACAACGTCAAGGTCACCGCCGAGGACCAGGCTCTGACGACCGAGGACCTGCTGCACGGCAGGTTCGCCGTCCTGCGGCGGGGCAAGAAGACCCTGGCGGTCGCGACGTCGGAGTGACGTCTCCCTGTACGGCCGACTGACCGGCCGGTGCGTACGACGGCGGTCGCCTGCTGACAAGCGGGCGGCCGCCGTTTCGCATGCCCGGACACTTCTGCTGCCCGTTTTTGCCCGATATCGGGCAAGAAGTTGCTGATCTGGATCTAGATGAGCGAGTCTCACTGCATGAGGACGTCTTCCGACCTCGTCGCCCACGTGGCGGCGTCCACAGGTCTCACGCCCGCCGAGGCCGCGCGGGTGATCGGCGACGTCGTGGCGTACTACGCCACCCCGGTCGAGGAGATCGTCCGACGGCGGCACGCCGAGCTCAAGACCCATGGGGCCAAGAACCCCGAGATCTTCGCGCGCATCGCCGCCGAGCTGGAGCACCGGGTCGTCGCGGCGCCCCGGCTCAGCGAGCGGCAGCTGCGCCGGATGATCTACGGCTGAAGATCTACGGCTGAAGGAGAACAGACATGTGCGGAATCGTCGGTTACGTGGGGGGCCAGAATGCGGCCCCACTGCTCGTGGAGGCGCTCGGCCGGCTGGAGCACCGGGGGTACGACTCGGCGGGCGTCGCCGTCGTCGGCTCCCAGCTGCGGGTGACCAAGCGCGCGGGACGGGTGCGCGACCTCGCCGAGGTGCTGCCCAAGCGGATGCCCGGGCGGGTGGGCATCGGCCACACCCGCTGGGCCACGCACGGGCCCGCGACGGACGCCAACGCCCACCCGCACACGGACGCGGGCGGCACGGTGGCGGTGGTGCACAACGGCATCATCGACAACGCCGCGGCGCTGCGCGCACGGCTCACCGACGAGGGCGTGGCACTCGTGAGCGACACCGATACCGAGGTGTTCGCTCATCTGATCGCGCGGTCGGACGCCGACACGCTCGAGGGCAAGGTCGTGGACGCGCTGGACGCGGTGGAGGGCACGTACGGGCTGGCCGTCGTGCACGCCGACTTCCCGGACCGGGTGGTGGTGGCCCGCAACGGCAGCCCGCTGCTGGTCGGGGTGGCGGACAAGGAGATGTTCATCGCCTCCGACCTCGCGGCACTGGTGCGACACACCACCACGGTGGCGCACCTGACCGACGGCGAGCTGGCGACCGTGACTGCGTCGGGCTTCACGACGTTCCGCCGCGACCTGACCCGGACGCAGACGACGGCGCGCGAGGTCGACGTCGACCCCAGTGCCTACGAGCACGGGCAGATCGACGGACGCCCGCGCATGTACACGGAGATGCTCGAGCAGCCGGCCAGCGTGGAGCGCGCGCTGCGCGGGCGCCTGGACGAGCGGTTCGCCACGGCCCACCTGGGCGGGCTCGACATGGACGCCCGCGAGCTGCGCGCCGTACGGCGCGTCAAGATCCTGGGCTGCGGATCGGCGTACTACGTGGGACAGATGGGCGCGTCCCTCATCGAGGAGCTCGCGCGCGTCCCCGCCGACGCGGAGGCGGCGAGCGAGTTCCGCTACCGCAGCCCCGTGATCGAACCGGACACGCTCTACGTGGCGGTGAGCCAGTCGGGCGAGACCATCGACACCCTGCTGGCGGTGGAGGAGATCCGCCGCAAGGGCGGCAGGGTCATCGGCCTGGTCAACGTCGTGGGCTCCGCGATCGCCCGGGCCTGCGACGGAGGGATCTACCTGCACGCCGGACCGGAGATCGCCGTCGCCTCCACCAAGGCGCTCACCACGATGTTCGTGGGCTTCGCGCTGCTGGCGCTCCAGCTCGGCCGCGTTCGCGACCTGTCCGTCGCCGACGGACGCCGGCTCGTGGCGGGGTTGCAGAACCTGCCGGCACAGATCGAGCAGGTGCTCGACGGCGAGGCGCGTATCGCTGAGGCGGCGAAGGCGCTCGCCGCCGCCGAGAGCTTGTTCTTCGTCGGCCGGGTCCGGGGGTACCCGGTGGCACGTGAGGGCGCGCAGAAGTTCAAGGAGATCAGCTATCGGCACGCCGAGGCGTACCAGATGTCGGAGCTCAAGCACGGGCCGCTCGCCCTCATCTCGCCTGAGGTGCCGACCGTCGCCATCGTGCCCGACGACGAGCTGACCGACCGCAACGTCGCAGCCCTGCACGAGATCTCCGCCCGTGGCGGGCCGCTCGTGGTCGTCACGCACCCGGGCGTGGACCTGGGGGAGCTGCGTGCGGAACGGATCGACGTGCCCCGCAGCGAGCGGGAGCTCGACCCGCTGCTGCTGACCGTGCCGTTGCAGCTGCTGGCGTACCACGCGGCCCTGACCCTCGGGCACGACGTCGACAAGCCCCGGAACCTGGCCAAGTCGGTAACCGTGGAGTGACGACGACGTCGGCGGACCCCCATCGGGTCCGCCGCCGATCCAGCGTTCCCGGCGCCCTGCGGCCCTGATCGCACGCCGATTTTGCGCGGGCGCCGATCGCTGTGTACTGTTCCGGTTGTTCGCCCGACAGGGAGACACGGACAGGAAGCGCGACAAGCGCGACTGGCCGGTCCCGGGGTGGAAACCAACCCAGATCTCGTAGTAGCCTTGTGCGCTCCGGAACTGGGTGGGGGCTTGTCAGATCGCCTCCCCAACCATGGATCCTGAAGAGGGTCCTTGCGCCGGGGAACGTGGTAGGGTAAGTTACACAGGTTGCCTCCGAACGTTGATCAAGCGGCTAGCGCCGCGATCGACCAGGAGGCGTCCCAACCTCCGCGGGTCGTCAGGGATTCATTCTTCTGACGATGGCGTAAATGGGAATTGGAAATACCTCGGATGGTTGAAGAATTCTCCCGGCTGACAGGCTGACGAGGATTTGGAAAAGTCCGAAAGAGCCTGGTAAGTTACAGGCACTGCCCCGGACAGGGAAGCGATCGGAAAGATTGCAGCTCTGACGGTGTGCGTCGGTTGTTTGAGAACTCAACAGTGTGCTTGATAGTCAATGCCAATGTTTTAACCCTTTGCGGGTGTGGCCTTGCTGACCGTCCGGTTAGTCGGGCCGCATTATTGCGGGGGTTGTTTTGGACAGATCTTAATCATCAGATTGGTCTGGCCG